>JANORE010000594.1:0-5279 GCA_031415155.1 Akkermansiaceae bacterium
GTCACCGATCCACGCGGCCTTGTCACGACTACCACGTATGATGGTGCGAATCGTCCGATTTCCTCCACACAGACGGGCCCAGGAATTAACATCACCACCAGCTCCCTGCTTGATGCAGGCGGACTTGTTCTCAAAGCCACCGATGGCAATGGAAATGTTACTACCAATACTTATGATAACCTAGGTCGTCTTACTTCCACCGCATGTGATCCAGTTTCTAGCACTGGCAATAGCATCACCGTCACCAACCTTTATGACGATTCAAGCAACCTCATTGAGGTTACGGATGGTAAAGGTCAAAAGACCGCCTTCACTTATGATGGTCTCGGTAGAAAAACCCGTACGATTTGGGATCCAGGAACCGCTGCACAACGCATCGAAACGAATGCTTACAATGCTCTCGTCCAAACGAGCCGGACGGATGGCATGGGACGTGTGACAAGCTATGTCTACGACGGGCAACATCGTCTGGTAAGTGTCACTGCCGGGGCTGATTCTCACACTCGCAGTTATGATGCTGGGAATCGCTTGTTGAGCGTCACTTACCCCAGTGATGCGTTGCGAAATACTTCTACCACTTACGACGCTTTAGACCGCATCACGAGTGAAACATCGGCAGGAGTGACTCATCAGTATCCCGAGTATGATCAAGCTGGAAACCGCACGCGCACCATTTACGGCCGCACCGGCAGAGCACTGGTTTCTACTTATGATGCGCACAATCGCTTGCAAAACTGCGAAGAGCGCGATGCCCTGACTGCTCCGTCCGGTCGCATCACTGCCTATACTTATGAAATTGGCGGCAAAGTTTCGGGAAAAACTCTACCCAATGCCAATCACGCCACCACCCTTTACGATGCATTAGGTCGCTCCCTCTCGATCACAGAGAGAAATGCGAGCAATACAGTGCTGTCTTCATTTAACTACAATTATGACAACGTCGGTAATGTTCTAAATAGCCAAGAAACTTACTCTCAAGCAGGTATGCCGAATAGGACGGTTATCAATTCTTATGATCGATGCGACCGCCTCCTTTCTGAGAGTATTTCCCTAAGCACCGGCGGCACGACGACGACCAGCTATACATACGACAAATCCCACAACCGAGCCACCAAGAATGTAGGATCCGTGACTAATTCCTACACTTATGGAAATGGCAGCAATGGTGCCAATAGTAACCAACTCATCTCCGACAACACCACCTCACAACCGACCATTAGTTTCACCTACGATGCCAATGGCAATCGAGCGACGAAGACGACTGCGGCAGGGACAGAAAACTATACCTGGGATTTTGAAAACAGACTCACACAACTGACCAAACCGGGCGTAGGAAGTTATAGTTACCAATACGACTCCCGCGCCCGCCGAATCACCCGCGATGAATCTCTGGCAGGTGGACTAAAAACGCTCCTAACCTTTAGCGGTGGCAGCAGCGTGCAAGAAGCCAGTGCCGCAGGAGTGATCATCACCGAGTTGATCCGAGGCAGTGATTGGGGCGGCGGAATCGGAGGGTTACTCTATACCATCCGCAGCGGAGCTAGAAGCTACAATGCCTATAACTCACGCGGCGATGTCGTCTCCACCACCAGCGACAGTGGCACGACCACATGGCAGGCGAGTTACGAAGCCTTCGGCAAGCGCACCGCCGAACAAGGCTCTAACAGCGAGCGCCAACGCGCCAACACCAAAGATGAAGACCCGACGGGCCTACTCAATGAAGGTTTCCGCTACCGCGATCTAGAAACCGGAATCTTCATCTCAAGAGATCCAATGGGCTTCGTCGATGGGCCAAATGTATATACTTATGTAAGACAAAACCCGTGGACATTTTTTGATCCATTAGGGCTGGAACTGATGGCAAATTACGATCCGAATAAGTCCACCTTCTGGGATGATGTGCAGTTTGTCGGGGCCACTATTATTCGGGCTCCGCAACTGATGGCGCAGAAGGTCATCCAGAGAACTCAAAATGTTCCTGTTCTGAACAAAGTTGCCGGACCAGCAACGGATTTTAATCCTTTCGTAGGCGTAAGTCAGACAGCTGAAAAGGTTCTCAGTGAAGGTGTTTCAACCGCCGTCGTGGTAGGCATTATCGCCGACCAAACTCTAGGGAAGATTCCCGGAATGAAAGGCAAGGGCGACGAGTTGCTTGGAGTTGTTGCCAATAAGGGAGACGAAGCGGTAACCGCCCTCACTAAAACAGCGAGAGAAACGGCGCAAGAATCGGCGGAGAAGGTGGCAAAATATGGAAATCTTCCAGAACCGAAAAATCTTGGTGAGGGCAAAGATTTTACGAAAGCAACCAAACGCAAAATTCTAGAGCAAAATAGATCCAAAAATGATGGACTTATTAAGTCAGATAAAAGTGCTGTAGAGGCTGTTCCCTCACAGAAAAGTCAGTCCGGTGTATCGCCGCCAAAAAATGAGGCTCAAATTGATCACGTTGTCCCAAAATCTAAAGGTGGGACAAATAGTCCAAGTAACGCTCAAGTCTTAACTCGAGAAGAAAATAGAAGAAAAAGTAACAATTAATATATGGAAGAGAACGAAGATCGTCGAGCTGTCATTGTTTGTTCGCACATAGCTCAAGGGCAACTACCAGTTTTGAGAGCGGTGCGGGATGAACCAGAGATAGAAGAAGATAGCGGTTGGCAATTTTTATGCAGTGGAGCTGAAGATGAAAATCCAGACGAAGCTGAAGTGTGGCTGGTTTGTGAAATCGTAAAAAGTGACCCATCGATAATTGAGATTATTGATGCTCCTCCTGGAACTATCGTAACGCGCACAAGTATTAATGAACCATGGTTAATTCTTTAAGAACTGAGCCCTGCAAGCCAACCATCAGCCTTGGTCGTATCAAGCTTTGGAAAATTTGAAGCACAGGAGCAGCACAAATCGAATGTATGGGAATGACACTCTACCAGGAAACAAAACCAATCGATGAACACTCTTCTCCCACAGCCGCGCCACGGCAGGAAGCTTGTTCTGAGTGGTATTGCGATGACTAGAGCCCGGAACCCAAAAGACGACGTCAAGGTGCTGTCCGAAGTCCGAGATGAACTTGAACGAACGCTCGTCGAATCCCGATTCTTAGAAGATGCTCCCTTCTCTTGGGTCGGCATTTCTATCGAAAAGAAGATAACGATCGATAATAATATAAATCAATGAACTATCCAAATGACGAAACAGGCCAGTCACTCAATCGCTTAAAAAGCGACGGGTCAGACATGTCCAAAGCAATGAAGATAGATTTCTTTATTGAGGTTCCAGACTTGGAGACTGGGCGTAAGATTGAACAAGCGGTGGCAAAAGATTCCTACGAATTTTCCATCGAGCAGGACGAGGACACTCAAGAGTGGACGTGCTATGCCTCAAAGTTGATCATCCCGAGTTACGTGAATGTAGTCACTGAAGAAAAGTATTTGGATTTAGTTGCTCAAAAGTTTGGCGGTAAGTTAGACGGTTTTGGATCTTATGGGAATGCATAGTCCTTTAATCGTGATTCGGGTCGGCCTTGCCGATTCACATTTATGCGAACTGGTTCAAAATTCTCGCCATGAATTTCAGAGAGATTTTTCTTCTTCTGGTTTTCTCCGTAAGCGTCTTCTGAAGCGCCTCTTGACGTGGGCGTCGTAGGTGGCGGACTTACGACGTTTATTTTTAAAGCAGTCTCCTTTTATGTAAGACGTTAACTAGAGCTTGTTCCAAAATCCGTGATTTCCGGGAGGATTGAAAAACGTTCTCCGGAATGTTTACCGTGACTCGGATTTTTCTGAAAATTGCGTAAATGAGCGTGTTCACATCAAATTCAGCTCGTCAGATCTTAGTTTTTTCGCTGTTTGGGCGTGGCTCTGCCGGACCGGCCTGTATCAAAATCTTGACGAATCTTGACGGACCGAAATAGACGAGATTTTAATTTGTCATCATCTTGGTGTTTTCAGCCTTCCCCTGCTGTTGCCGATTTGAGAGAAGCTTCTTGTTTAAATTGCTTCGCCGTCATTTTCCTGACGCTGCTGATTTTCCTGTTTACGGGAATCTCTCCGGTGTTTGCCAAGGTTGTTTTTCCTGAAGAGATTGGTGGCCATCGAAAGATCTCGCCTTGAGCGAGGCGATTGATTAGTAAGACAGGCTCTACTGTATCAAAAATTATGAACACCAGTGATTACTACGTTTACCAAGCCCTTGAGCGTTGTGCCCGTTTTGGAAATGCCCACCCGCCCGATGCGAACGGGGGCGGTTGTGCGGCGACAGATTTCGCCGCGTTGACGCCGCTGATTAGCAGCATCGGTCATGTGGATTTCCAGACCGGGATCCCGGCCAGTGGAGCCACCGTCGCCAAGGAGCAACTTTTTGCAGAGCTGTGGGAGGATCTAAAAATGATTGCCAATACCGCTCGCACCATCGCCCGCAGCGAGCCGGGATTTTTTACGCCTTTTCGGTTAGGGGATGACGCCCAGCGCACCATCCTCGCCACCGCTGTAGATTTTCTAAATCATCTGCAAGATCCCTCGGTCAAAGCGAAGTTTCTCACCTACGATCTCCCGGTGAATTTCGTCTCGGACCTCCAGAGCGACCTCGCCGCCATCACCGATGAGTCCGCCACTCAGACCGATGACGCGATGTCCGCCACCGGAGAAACCGCCCGCGTCCGCGCCTCGATCCGCGAGGGCCGGGAGCTGCTCAAACGCCTGGACACTGCTGTGCGTAATCGCTTCCGCCATCAACCCGAAATACTCGCAGAATGGCGCACCGCCAGCCACATCCGCCGCCGCAATGAGCCAGCACTCCCAGTCACCCCGCCGCCAATCACACCGCCGCCAGTGAATCCCAAGTGATCGCTGGTCTTTAACTCACCCGATGGCCGATTCTAAAGAACCTTGAAATCGGTCATCGGGCATTTGGAATTAGACCGTTTGCCAAAAGTTTGTGCGATGATAGAAAGCCCCGAATGGGGCGAAACTCTCGGTGCTGAATAAGTGGGATTGCGCCTATACAAGGGCTTTGAATCCTTCTGGAACCCCTTTTACTCAGGATTGCGCTGCGCTTACCTAGGCTATCCCATTTCACTGGCAACCGGCAAACGCCCCACCAAACGGGAAATGGAATTAATCCGTCTATACATGATGGGGTATGCAGAGTTGGAAGAAGTCATGACCTTGTTAGCTTGGAAAAATCCGACAAATAAGATTGGCGGGGGAATTGCCACCCAAGCACTTCCCCAGATTTGCCGTGCCCAGATGGCAAGCCCTCCTCAGAAATTGAAGCGGGAGAACTGC
>JANORE010000595.1:0-3549 GCA_031415155.1 Akkermansiaceae bacterium
ACGGACCGCAGCCACTGGATGGGTTGATGGAACGATGGAATTTAACGAATCATGAATTGGTGGAAATTTCGGCAGAACAACTGAATCACAAGCAGGTGCAGAAAGCCCGTAAAGGGCGGCAACTCACACTGCATCTGATGCAGAAGCTGATGCGGGCACTGAACGAGACCGTACTTAAAACGTTAGAAAAGGAACAGAAGCCAGCGTTTGTCCCCTATTTACACAAGCATTTGTTCAATTACGCCAAGGGCTACGATGCCGCTTGGGTGGATCCGAATGAGGAATGGATGCCGAAGTGAACGGCTCAGATCTTCACTGGAAAATCGTTGGACAAGGACTTGCTGGGACTTGCCTTGCTTGGGAGCTGTGGAAGCGAGGAGTTCCGTTCACTTTGCTCGATCAAGGGGCCGGTGGTAGTTCTTGGATTGCAGCTGGATTGGTGAATCCCGTGACGGGGAAAAATTTTGAGCCGAGCTGGCGGATTGCCGATTTCCTGCCAGAAGCACTCGATTTTTATGCCGAAGTCGAAGAAGAGATCGGGCAAAAAATTTGGCATTCGTTGCCTGTGCTGCGACTTGCAAGATCTGAGAAAGAATGGAGCAAGATCGTTTCGAAATTGGATCTGCCGGATGTCGTCCCCTGGGTAGTCGGAAAGGTGGCCGCGCCCACAGACTGGGCCGGAGCCGTGGAAATCCGAGGAGGAGGCCGTGTCGATACGCGGGCATTTTTGGAAGGTTCGCGAGCGTTTTTTGAAAAACGAGAGCGTTACCAGTTGGGTGAAGTTTCTCCCGAAGAAGACGGCGATCATCTGATTCGCTGCGAAGGAGCGAGCGGCTTGCTCACTGGCCGCTACGGTCCACACCGCTGCGCGAAAGGTGAAATTCTAACGATTCGCGCAAGCGACTGGGATGAACGATCGATCCGCATCGGAGCAGGCGGCTGGTTGGTACCACATGGAGGGGGAATTTTTCGAGTCGGTTCGACTTATGAGTGGAATGATCTGGATGACATACCAACTGAAAAAGGACGCGCGCGAGTGGAAGAAATTGCCCGTCAATTAGGCGGTGGTGTGTTTGATGTGATCCATCACGAAGCGGGTGTGCGCCCGATTTTACGGCGGAGTCAGCCGATGATCGGTCCAGTTTCCGGTGGTGGCTGGATGTTCAATGCACTTGGCTCGAAGGGATCGCTCTACGCACCAGGGCTTGCGACTCGGCTGGCGAATTGGCTGCTTCATGGGGTCGAACCTGAACCCGAAGTCGACTTCAGGGTTTTTCTTGGCGGAATCCGCCATTTTGAATCCAACTCCCCGAATGTGACGATTTAGTTGATTAAAATCTCTTCCCACAAAAATTGTAGGTGAGTTTATTTTAGGTCGAATTATGAATGTCATTTCATCTCCTCTACCAACCCCGGCTGGAATCAAAGTCGATAAAGACTTCCTTCTCCGAAAAGTTTCTACCCTGCGCCAAGCGGAAAGAAGGCGTAGAAACTGGGATGAACATGGTAAAAAAATCACCCGCGAATTTCCAATTTCTAAACCCGCATTCCGCCTCATTGGTGAAGACGGAATCTCTCTTGAAGTAAGTCCGACTCCTAACTGGGAGGAAGCCAAGGAATTGGTCCAATCCGTGTTCACTTCCACCGATCCTAAATACGATGGAATTCGCAAACGGCTGCGGAATTTACACAATCCATCGACGCAGATGCTGCTGTCAGTCCTCAGCATTTGGCTCTCTGGAGAAATGGGGATTTCCACTTCCATGACCCACCCGATGGTCGCTCTGATCCTTTATGGATCCTCGGCCTCCTCATTGAATTTGATGACTCTTGGTGGTCGTTAAGGGAGAACCTTCTCGTTCACTTGACGGTGGATGGTTCTACGTCCAATTTGCGGCGCCGTATGATCCATTTTTCTTCCATCTGTGCCACCTCGTTGCCAATTCTGGCGATCACTATTTTGAGTTCTTGCAGTCCTTCTGGACCGGGGCAATCCAATTATCTGAAAGGTCTCGGTGGGCCAATCTCGAACCCAATTTCCTCGGGCTCCAATCACCCGGCGCCCGCGATCCCGGACGATGTTTCTTTCTGGGATGGCGATAGCGCGACGGGCAGCCCGCTGATAAAAATTAGCCGCAGCCAGCAGAAAGCATTCTTCTACAAGGGGAGCACGCTGGTCGGAATTTCCCGGATTTCCAGCGGAACTGAGGATCATGGAACTCCAGCAGGGCGCTACAAGATTACTGAAAAGCATAAGGATCACGTTTCTTCGGCCTATGGAGTTTTTAAAAATAAGGCGACGGGGATGACGACGAATGACAACGTAGACATCCGCAAAGACAAGATCCCAGCAGGTGAGATTTTCTACAACGCACCGATGCCGAACTTCATGCGGATCAATGGCGGAATCGGGATGCACACGGGCTATCTTCCCGGATACGCCGCGTCACATGGCTGCATCCGGATGCCGCACCACATGTCCACCCATTTTTTCGAAAACGTCCGTGTCGGCACGCCCGTGATTGTCGAGTGAACGCTGATTCATTAATGTTAGATTCTGCTAAACTCTGTGAAGCACCGGATCAGCACTGCCGCCTCTGAGGGGATGAATTCCTTGGTTGCCGCCGCCGAGCGATTTGCCTATCTCTCTCGGGGTGCATCCATTTTTATCTGCCGATTTCCACGTCCGTTGGTCCGCTCTTGTTCCAGAAGCAATTGAGCCTGACATCCGCCATGCGCTGGATTTAGCGAAGGCAAATATTGAGGCGATCTGCGCTCAAGATCTCGCCACGGCGTCTTACGAATCGACCTTTCTCGCACTTGAAAAAGCGAGTGAATTGCTTAACGACGGTTGGGGACGGCTCAATCATCTGGATTCCGTGAACGATCATCCCACGCAGCGTGAGGCACTCGGTAAGATGCTGCCAGATGTGACAGATTTTTATTCATCACTCGCTCTCAATGGCCGCTTGTGGACGGTGATCAAGGCCGTCGGCGAAAACGGTGAAATCCACCAGCGATCCGATGTCGAACGTCGCTTCATCGAAGAAACTCTGGCAGATTTCCGCAACTCGGGGGCCGATCTACCCGCAGAAAACAAAGAGCGCATCGCCGCCATCGAGTCAGAACTCTCACAACTCACGAAGCAATATTCCGAGCATGTTCTCGACTCGACGAACGCTTGGGAAATGATCATCACGGACGAGGAAAAACTCGCCGGATTGCCAGAGTCTGCGAGAGCTGGGGCCGCCGCAAATGCCCGCGCCAAGGGCCACGAGGCTCCCGCGTGGCGCTTCACCTTACAATTTCCATCCATGTTTCCGCTCATGCAGCATCTGCATGATGACGCGATCCGCCGCCACGTCTGGGAAGCATCGTCGCAGGTCGGAGCCAGCGGCGATTTCGACAATACGGCACTCGTCTGGCGCATCCTTGAGCTCCGCCAAGAGAAAGCCGCCATCCTCGGCCACCCGAATTTCGCCGATCTCACCTTGCTCCGCCGCATGGCAAAAAATGGGGCGACTGCACTCAGTTTCATCGAAAATCTCC
>JANORE010000596.1:0-2496 GCA_031415155.1 Akkermansiaceae bacterium
TGAACCTACGACCTTCAGGTTATGAGCCTGCGGATCATCCATATTCTAAAAGGGTTTCCAAAAAAGGGGGCAACATAGGGGGCAATAGATGCTTGCAAAGGTCATTTTCATGCACTTAAATGCAGGCATGAGCAGGGCAATTAAGCGGACAAGATCAGTCGCTAATAAAATCTCGTCATCATCGATCACGATTCGTGAAGAAATGAAAAGCAATGGCACCCGTGAGTATCTCACCCATTGCGTTCAGGGCTGGCGAGAAGATGGGAAATGGAAGCGGAAGCGTTTCACCAACCGAAAAGACGCTGAGCGGTTCGCAGCGGCCAAGAGAATCGAGATCGAGAACAAAGGAGCTTCACAAAGGTTGATCCTCACGCCATTAACCGATGAGCAAGCAAAGCAGTCAGCCGATGCATTTGAGAAGCTAGGCGACACCTACTCACTTGCGGAAGCGGTTGACTTCTTTCTGAAAAATCACCGCCCGCCTAGCTTTGTCCTCAATTTGTCCGATGCGATCAAAGTCTATCTGGATGATTGCAGCTCTTCAGGAACCAGAGCGCGAACAATACGACAGAAAGAAAGCGTCCTTCTGAAGTTTGTCAGGTTTGCTGAAGACGCCCACGTCCACCAGATTACATCCGCCAAAGCTGCCGCGTTTCTCAAATCGCTGCGGGCAAAAGATGGAACCAGCACGGCTTCACGGAAGACTTGGAACAATTACCGCAACGACCTTCATCATTTCTTTAAATGGGCGTCAGAAGCAGACCTGACGACAAATAGGCCGTTCATTTTCAACAATCCATTTGAGGAAACGAAAATCTTCACCGCCAAGCAAGTCGCCGAGCAACGCAAGACCATCGCTATCACGCCGCCGCTGAAGCTCGCTAGGCGTCTTTCCGCTCTTATGCGCTGGCAAGATGGGAAAATGGTCAAAGCCTTCGCTCTCGCTTATTTCGCAGGCATCAGACCCGACGGTGAACTCACGAAGCTAGCAGCCAGAGAAAACGAACTCATCAATCTGAAAACGCGAACGATTCACATCCCCGCAGCGGTTTCCAAAACTAAGGAAGATCGACAAGTTAGGATTTGCGATTCACTCGCCGCTTGGCTCACAGCTTACAAGGACAACCCTATCCTACCCAAGAACAGCGACCGACTCACCAAGCGTGTTAGAGCGGCCTTCAGGCTTCAGCACGACGAGACACGGCACAGCTTCATCTCTTATCACGTCGCATTGTTCCGATCCGTTGGCGATGCTGCCCTCCAAGCTGGAAATTCTGAAAGCATCGTGAAAAAGCACTATCTCAACTTGCGCCCGGCTGAGGAGGGAGCGGCGTTCTTTAGCATTATTCCAGATTTGCAGAAGCGCAAAGCCACCTTGGCTGAAGTGGAAAGCCATCCCGCCTCGCATCTCAAAGCGATCTAGCCGCACCTACATGCCTCTTGACCACATGTAATTCTGTTGCTAATTTGACAACAAGTTTGAATGAACATCATCACCAAACGCCGTATCCTTGAATATGCCAAACAGCACCCCAACGCCTCAGCTAACCTCATCGCATGGATCACGGTAGCCTCTACTGCACAATGGCAATCCCTTGCCGAGGTTCGTAAAACTTTCCCTCACGCAGACCTCGCCACCGTTCGCAGCTCCAAGACCGTCACCATTTTCAATATCGCCGGAAATCACCATCGTCTCATCACTGCCATTCATTACAACACTCGCAGTATCTTTATCCTGAAAATCCTAACTCATGCCGACTACAGCAAAGACCGCTGGAAAAACGACCTTTGAACCGATGAAAACCACCAAGACACTTCTACCTAGCTTCGCAAGGCTGCCGAAAACCTACGAAGCACTCTGCCGCCTTCACCTACCGCGCACTCTGCATGATGGAATCGAACTTGATGCCGTCACCGAGATCATCGACCTCATGGCGGGCCAGACACTCAATCCAGATCAAGCCGATTACCTCGAAACCCTCGCTGAGCTTTCTGCCGCTTACGAATCTGCAAATGATGATAGTCCGCCGCCACTGCCTCCGCATGAATTCTTAGCCGCTCATCTCCAAAACATCGGCATGACCGCCACCGAGTGGGGTAAGTGCATCGGCATCGACCGTTCCACCGCTTCGCGCCTGCTCAGTGGGGAACGCAATTTCAACACCACTCATATCCGAAAAACCGCCGAGGCTCTTAACCTCGCGGCAAAGCATCTACTCTAGGAAAGCCTGACGAAATTCTCGATAGGACAAAAGTATCATCCGATGAATATGCAAGCCGTGGCTCTATGATCTACAGCGACTATCCATACCTCTCTGAATTCATTGAAAAAGTGAGCAACTTCTTTGTCACAAAACACAGCTGAAGACTATGGAAAACAACGGCAAAAAATGGAGATCCCTAAAGGGTGAGCTACGACCATCACCTAGTGGACGGGAGAAAAACAGCGGTAAAGAGCGGGAGCCTCTAAAGGGGTTGCAGTCGGTAGAGGCGCGA
>JANORE010000597.1:0-2537 GCA_031415155.1 Akkermansiaceae bacterium
GCGAGTCGTAACGATTGACCGGGCGCCGTTTCGCCACGGATGAGGATGGCGTCGCCGATGCCATCGCACAGCAGCGAACCGATGTTCTGCGCGGCGGGAAGTAGCGCTTGGATGAAATCTGTCTCACCGATGGGCGGATGCAGTGTGTCCTTCAGTAAAATCGGATGTCGCAGATCGACCCGGAAAGCCAGTTCGCGGAACGCATGAATGACTTCGAGATCAAGGCCATCTTTCACGGTAACGAGTCGTGCCTCGGTCTCAAGATTGATCGCCGCAATCGCCGTCTCATCGCGTGGGTCGATTTCCATCACACCCGATTTTTCAACGATGACTTCCGGCTTAAAATCGCCCATTCCAGCGATCTTGTGCGCGAGTAAATTCCACCGTTCTTGAGTGGTGAAAACGCGGACGGTTTGGCTCCCACCCAACAGATGCCCCATCACCGTGAGAACGGAACTACGGCGTCTCTCGTAGGAAAATGGATCGTATGACGGAAGAACCGTAGCTGGAGCGTCCCGCTCCAGAACGTTCTTGGAGCATCTTGCTCCAAGAACCTCTTCCCAACAATTTCCATAAATCGATCCCGTCCACTCCGCCGAAGCATTTCCCTTCCTAGGATTTTCCAAAACATAGCGCAGATGATTTTTCAAATCTTCACCATCCCGAAGGATGTGATCGTAGGATTCCTCCTGCCAAAATCCTCCATTTCTTCCCAGAAAGCCATTTGCCTCGTTGGCAGTGAATGATTTCCACGAATGCAGGATTTTTTCCAGTTTCTGTTCTCCGATGGGTTGCACGATGACATGCACATGGTTCGGCATAATCGACCAAGCGTGTAACTTGTAGCGATCACCATCGAAATGCCTCATCGCATTCATGACTATCTCCGCAATTTCTGGGCGCTTGAGCCAGCAATCTCCATGCGACTTATTCAGCACTGGCTCGATCACACTTTGCTGGAGATTTGCCATTTCCGCGCGAATCGCCATCGCCGCATCAAGTGAGTCACGTGATCCACCTTTCGCAATCGTTTGTTCAAGGCGCTTCTCAAGAATATGCTTTTGCTGTTGGTAATCCTCCCATGCCAGGGCGGGGATGGAATTTTTCAATCGGAAAGTCACCGCATAAGTGGCTTCTGGAACTCGCCAATGAGGGAGATTTGTAGAAGTTTGCTTCGTTAGCTCGTCCCAGTTAGGGCGAATTCTGGATGCTGCTTGATCTAAATCGGAGCGAGACGCTCCTTGCACAGTCTGGAGCGGGACGCTCCAGCTACGCTCACGAAATGGCTCGGCCAACGCTTGGGCGACAGGGATTTCATGAATGGCATCTTCAGTGAGAGAAACACGGATCGTGTCGCCGATGCCGTCTGCTAACAGCGAGCCGATGCCAATCGCACTTTTAATCCTTCCATCCTCGCCATCGCCAGCTTCGGTCACGCCGAGATGGATCGGGTAATTCCAGTCCGGTCCTTCCGCATCGAGCCGCGCAACTAACAACCGATAAGCCTCAATCATCACTTTCGGATTGGAAGCCTTCATCGAAAAAATGAAATCATGATAATCATTTTCTCGCGCCAAGCGGGCGAATTCCAAGGCGCTTTCACACATGCCGAGCGGCGTGTCCCCGTATCGATTCATGATGCGGTCAGACAGCGAGCCATGATTCGTGCCGATCCGCATCGCTCGGCCAAGGTTTTTACAAAGCGTCACCAGTGGTGTGAATTCCTCGCGGATGCGTTCGAGTTCTTCAGCGTATTGCGAGTCACTGTATTCGCGGATTTCGAACTTCTTTTTATCGACGAAATTCCCTGGATTCACCCGGACTTTTTCCACCCATTTGGCAGCTTCCAGTGCGGCATCTGGCTTGAAATGAATGTCTGCGACGAGTGGCACTTGGCAACCAGCAGCCCGCACTTCCCGCGCGATATTTTCCAGATTTGCCGCGTAAATTTTCGTCTGCGCGGTGATTCGCACGATTTCGCATCCTGCTTCGGCGAGACCGATGATTTCTGCGACGCAAGCCGGAGTATCGCGCGTGTCGGAGGTAATCATCGACTGCACGCGGATCGGGTTTTTCCCACCGACTCCGACATGGCCGACCATGACTTCACGGGTCGTTCGGCGCGAGTAACGCAGCAAATCCGGGCAGTAGCGCAGTGGTGCAGATGAATTCATTTCTTCTGTCCATGTAACCGAGAAATTCACTCCCGGCAACGCTTGCGTTTTAACCTTGCGTTTTAACCATCCGCGCACCCTCGCTGATTCCGATTTTGACGGCATCGATTTCATGGCTTCGTCCTCTTTGGGAGATTGGCCACCTTCACATAGCGTAACGAGGCCGAATCGAGTTCACATTTTAGATTACGGCTCGCGGGTTCGCCGCCCCGGGCTTCATCTCTGATCGTTATACACAAATCCGGGTGAGCGGATCGTGATTCCGGGGGGGCGAAAATTGATTGAGATTTTTCTGTACCTGTTAGATACGATCGTTTAAATCGATGCCGTGCGACCGCACACTCCGATGCCCGACGACTTTAC
>JANORE010000598.1:0-3801 GCA_031415155.1 Akkermansiaceae bacterium
GGTTGGCACAGAAGAGAATAATTTCGGCAATGTGTCGGTTTTTTTGAACGTCAAGAATAACCTTTGCCTCGATGATTCGGGGGTAATCTAGATGGAGACTTTCGATTTTTTTGTGTGCATGGTCGCGGAGAGCATCGGTAATTTGTTCGTGCCGGACAGTAATGGTAATCGGCAGATTGACGTTAGCAGTTTGCATGATTCGTATTAGTTAGTGTTCTGTTTATGGACAGCAATTCTGATTGCCGTATCCATCAATCACCATGAACTAAAATTTACGCGAATGCCATGATCTTATTCGAAAATATTCCATCGTGTCCGTTCACCCGATAGCGCATCCGCACCAACCCATTGACACTCGTAAAGACCCGTAAAAGTCAGCAGGCAAAAGTTACTGTTTTTCCGCTCTGTCAAATGATGCCAAAGCTCGATTCGACCCACTTGATTCGCTCGCCCTCAAACAGAACCCTCACCCGGATGCTTTGCTTGGACCTCACAGGCTCATGCTAGTAATGTTCCATCGATGCGCTGAACCATTTTTAGCTATGGGTTGCGCTTTTCTGGATTCAGTAAATTTTGAAACTCTCCCGTCCATTCTTTGGCAGAGACGTGAGCAATATGTTTTTCAAGATGAGCGAGCATTCTCACGGACGCGCCTTTCTCATCACCATGCTTGAAGAGATCGACTTCCATCTGCCATTGGAGTTTAGGCTGTGTCTCGAGGATAAATTTCGTGAACTCTGGTGAACGAAGAGATTCGATCGTCCCGATTCTCTGTTCTTCTTTAGCTTCGGATTCTTTTCCTTTTCCACCCTCATTCCGACCACTTTGGTTCTTCGCCCAATGTTCCATTTTTAAACTCTCTAATTGAATTCTTCGAGTCCAGCCCGCTCGGAGTTCGGTGAGATGCTGTGGATTTCGGTAGGGCGGTAGGATGATGAGGTTGAAAATTTCTTCGAGACTCGCGGGCGCTTTCGCCCAATCTTTTAATTTCACTTCATCGATATCATAAGCCTTCGCAAAGACCGTGGAGGTGACATCTTCTTCGAGAATTTTTCTTTGACTGCTCAATTTCGCGGGTTCACGGAAGATCGCCTCTACAATTTCTAGGGCATCACTCGCCAGTTTACCGCGATCTGCATTTACCGATGCCGCTTGGAGCGTGAGCATGAGCCAGCGCAGTTGATGGCGGAGCGCTAACCGTAGAGCGTTGTCTGAGAGTTCCGCATCTTTTTGACGCTTCCATTCGCGAAAATCGGAGTCCTTTTTGTATTTTTCCGTGAATTCGACTCTTTCAATACAGTTCAGATAGAGCTCCATGGCAGCAGTATCGCTACTGATCCCATTTCGATAGGCACTGATAGCGAGGAGAAATCTAGCGTCTACCTTGTCACTCGAGATTTTTTGGAGCTTCTCTAAAGTTTCTAACAACGTTTCACGATCCGCAGGTGTGATTTCTTCAGCCGTCACGTTTACGAGGAAAAAGGCGACGGAAATGAGAAGAATGGGATTTCGCATAGGAATCTTTATCTCAGATTCGACGGGCGAGGCCAAGGCGGAAGATGAAATAAATCATGCGGGTGGATAGCCCGTGATCGGATGGCCGTATGAATGTGAATGCCGTGGATTTTTGATAACTGTCTCTTGAAACTTCATTTCTGGGCCTCCAAGCTCCGCGCATGATTCCCAATGTCCTCGCTGAACGCTATGCCTCCCCTGCCCTTCAATCGATCTGGTCTGCCGAGGGGCGCATCGTCCTCGAGCGTGAATTCTGGATCGCCGTAATGAAAGCCCAGCGCGATCTCGGGCTGGACGTCCCGGCGGAAGCGATTGAGGCTTACGAGACGATGAAAAATAGCGTCGATCCGGCATCGATCATGGCTCGGGAAAAGATCACTCGTCATGACGTGAAGGCTCGCATCGAAGAATTCAACGACCTCGCTGGCCATGAGCAAGTTCACAAAGGCATGACCTCGCGTGACCTCACCGAAAATGTCGAGCAACTCCAAGTTTACCGCTCGCTGCTTATCATTCGTGATAAAACCGTCGCCACGCTTCGCCGTTTCCGCGAACGCTCGGAGCAATGGAGTGATCTGATTCTAACCGCCCGCACTCACAATGTCGCCGCGCAGCCGACTACGCTTGGCAAGCGCATCGCCATGTTCGGCGAGGAACTTCTCAGCGGCTTGCAAGCTCTCGATGCCGTGATTTCCACTTACTCTGTCCGCGGTCTCAAAGGCGCGGTCGGCACGCAGATGGACCAGCTTTCCCTGTTCGAAGGAAATGCGGAAAAAGTCGCGGATCTCGAAAAACGGGTGGTCGCCCATCTCGGGATGCCCGCCGTGTGGACGAACGTCGGCCAAGTCTATCCGCGTTCGTTAGACTTTCGTGTGATCGCGGCGCTGACGGATCTTTGCTCCGGGCCATCTTCTTTTTGTAAAACGCTACGCCTCATGGCAGGTCACGAAACCGCCAGCGAAGGCTTCGCTCCCGGCCAAACTGGCTCCAGTGCCATGCCACACAAGATGAATTCCCGCTCGTGCGAACGCGTAAATGGCTTCCACGTTATCCTCAAAGGCTATCTCACCATGGCCGCAGGACTCGCTGGTGATCAGTGGAATGAGGGCGATGTTTCCTGCTCGGTCGTCCGCCGGATCATGCTGCCAGATTCTTTCTATGCCATCGATGGGATGTTTGAAACTTTTCTCACCGTCCTTGATCAAATGGACGCCTACGAGGCCGTCATTCATACCGAGACCGCTCACTATCTACCCTTTCTCATGACTACCACCATCATGATGGAAGCGGTGAAATCTGGAGTCGGTCGCGAGACGGCGCACCATGCCATCAAGGAGCACGCCGTCGCCACGGTGAATGATCTCCGGGTCGGAAAAATCGACAAAAATAACCTCGTCGAGCGTCTTGCGAGTGACGCTCGCCTCGGGCTGTCCCGTGAATTTCTCGATGCGATCCTCGCCAAAGGCGACCGTGAGTCTGGCGCGGCGAAATCTCAAATTGCAGCCTTTGCCACCGCCGTAAAAAAACTCGAAGCCGCCAGTCCGAACGCCGCCGCATACGGCCCAGGATCGATTCTGTAAAAAAAGTCATCGCTGATAACGCGAGGCTGGCCTCTTCAGCAACTGTGATTCTGGGTTCGATCAATCAGCGGCGATTACCACCGCACCGCAGCCGCAGCCCATGTCAGACCTGCGCCGAAGACGACGAGCACGATATGATCGCCACGCTTGAAGGCCCCGCTGCGATTCGCCTCGTCCAGGGCGATGGCGACTGCTGCGGCGGACGTATTTCCATATTTGTCCAGGTTCACAAAAACGCGGTCGTTCGGCACGGCCAGACGATCCGCGATGGCGTCGATAATCCGTAAATTCGCTTGATGCGGAATGACGCAAGCGATGTCTTCCGGCTGCAATCCAGCACGTTCAATGACTTTTTCCGCCGCTTCCTTCATGCGATTGACAGCATGTTTAAAGACCTCCTTCCCCATCATGGTGAGGGTGAAAAGATGATCGTTGACATTCTCACTCGTGATCGGGCAAGCGGATCCGCCACCTGGGATATTAAGGAGGTTTGTTAGATTTCCATCGCTGCCCATTTCGGTAGCGAGGATCGCGCCCTCTCCCGGCTCAGCACGGCGGAGAACTGCGGCACCCGCACCATCGCCGAAGAGCACACAAGTCGAGCGATCTTCCCAATTCGTAACCGCAGAGAGTTTCTCCGCGCCGATGATGAGCGCGTTTTTGAACGCGCCGCTGGAGATCAGGCGCTTGGAAATTTTCATCGCAT
>JANORE010000599.1:0-1695 GCA_031415155.1 Akkermansiaceae bacterium
CTTTGTGGATATTGTGAGGCCATCAATTGCACGCCGGATTCCATGGTGGAGCCGATGGCGGTGTAGCAATTTTCAAAATGAGTCGAACGGCTCGCGAGAGCGTCGATGACAGGCGAGACTCCAGCTTGGGCTAGTCCGTCACTGCGTTGCGGCTTGTAGCCAGCACAGCCGAGACGATCGCCGCGTAATGAGTCGGAGCCGATGATGATGACATTCATCGGCTTGTCGGCAGTTTTCGTCTGAATTTGTGGTCGAGATCGGTGGTATGAAATACTGACAATGACGGCAATGATGATCGATGCGGTGGCCGCCACGATCGCGCCGAGACGCCCACGTTTTCGGATTTGCCAAATAAGTGAGAACAATAGCAGCGAGATGGGAAGCAAGGTGAAAAACACCAGTAAAACAGCCGGTTTGATCGCATCTGGGATGATTTCTAAAATCTGATAATACCATTGCCCGAACTCGGCTTCATTCAGGAAATACGGACGAGTATCCACGAGACGGAGAGTGAAATAACCATGCAAAAGGGCCGTGAGTCCCAGGCTGCGGAGGATGACGCTGCGGCGAGATGGGTGTTTCGCACGACTCGTCCAGATGCTCGCAAATGGCTGAATGATAATGGCGGCAGCGATTGCTAAGATTACATAAGCGATGATCATTTGCAGATTCTGCAAAATCAGAAATCCAAGATACTGGCTCTTCGCGAGCGCGCTGAACTTGTTTTCCATTTCATCCGAAGAGTGACTAAGCCGCCACAAAGAGACCGCATATTGGAATACGAGGAAAAGCGCGGATCCACTGAGGACGTGAAGAAAGTTCGCAGAGATGCTGCTGCGCGTTGTGTCGGTGAGTGATTTCAAAGGTGGAAAATTTAACGGATTTTAGACATCGATCAAACGCTTTGGCACTGGCGATTTCACCGTGGTGAAGCACCCGTCAACGTTCTGGTGGATCGAGATAAAACTCGATGGATAGTGTTAGTCAGGGAAAACGATGGCGCGGTGACCGTCAATGATCGTGCGGTCATGGACATGGAAGCGGATGCCTTTGGCGAGGGCGATTCGTTCGCAATGTCGTCCGATGCGGACGAGATCATTCGGCGTGTGAAAATGCTGCACGCGGTCCACTTCTTGTTCGATGATGGGTCCAGCATCGAGATCCGCAGTGACGTAGTGGCAAGTGGCTCCGATCAATTTCACGCCCCGTTCGTAGGCCTGAGCGTATGGATTTGCGCCGATGAAGGCAGGCAGGAAGCTGTGATGAATATTGATGATTTTCCCTGAGAATTCCGTGCAAAAATCGGTAGGAATAATTTGCATGAAGCGGGCGAGCACGATGAGTTCGACGTTTTGTTCAAGAATCATCCGGTGAATTTGCTCAAAGCCATGGGAGCGCTTTTCTCCGTCCATATCGACCTCATAAAAGGGAATACCGACGTGTTCCGCCGTGGCACGGCAGTTTCCACGATTTCCAATGATGGAGGTGATCTCGATGGGGAGTTCTTCGAGTTCTGCGCGCCAGAGGATTTCGTTCAGGCAGTGGTCGGTTTTGGTGACGAGCACGGCGGTTTTCATTTTGTAAGGCAGGCGGCGGAAATGCCAATTGGCCTGTAATGAGCGGCCAAGAGTACCAAAACCAGAGATGAAGTCGGGGACATCCACATCAAGTTCTTGAGTTTGGATTTCAAGACGG
>JANORE010000600.1:0-2489 GCA_031415155.1 Akkermansiaceae bacterium
CACTGATTGGCCACCATTGTATCCTAAGCCTGTGCTGTCTCCCGTGGTGACAACCGTGGCACCAGCATTGACAGTGAGGATGTCTTTGATGGGACAATTACCGTTGTTAGAAGTGAGCGAGAGCGTGCCGCCGTTCACGGTAGTACCACCAGTGTAGTTATTTACACCATTGAGGACGACCGTGCCGTTTCCACGAATGCCAAGGCCCGTGCCGGTGCCGTCTTGAATGACTCCGTTAAGCGTCAGAGTGGAGTTGCTGTTGACCATATCAATGAAGCCGTTAGTCATGTTCAGAGCAAGCGGGCTATTGATCACATTGCTACCGACCCCGGCGAAATCGGACTTGATGAGCCAATCGTTTTCCACGCCGTTGAGAGCGATCAGACCGCCAGCAGCGGTGTTGATGGTCCAGTCATTCGCCAAGAACCGTATGCCCGCCCAGTCATAGGTCAGGCCGCCATCGGATGGGAGGAATCCGCTTGAAGCGCCGAATAGGGCAACATCGGAGACCTCTGGACCATCGTTAAAAGTCCCGCTCCCGTCTTGAGCTGTATTCCATTT
Organism: Akkermansiaceae bacterium; assembly: GCA_031415155.1. Classification (GTDB taxonomy): domain Bacteria; phylum Verrucomicrobiota; class Verrucomicrobiia; order Verrucomicrobiales; family Akkermansiaceae; genus Luteolibacter. The sequence goes on from JANORE010000600.1 coordinate 562, forward strand.
TGAATTAAAACTCATGGCTTCAGTATTGCTCCCGTTCCCAATAAAGTATCGATCCACTGCCTGCGCGCTGGTGGTGAGGGTGATGACCAGAGATACTAGCGTAGTGACCCGCAGCCGGGTTGAACACGGGTTGACGAATAGGTGTTTTGTATGGGTTTTCATCTTCATGATTTTATTTTTTATATTTCGATTTTTTTGAGGTCACATTAGCTATATCACGTAGTTTAATAGCGGTTATTCTAGCTTACTGTCCATGGACGAGGCTCCAATTTTAATGGATAATCCTACAATGCTGTAAATTGAAGAAGCTCTTTAAAGAGACTGATCGAAAAGCAATCTGCGAGGCGGCCCCGGAGAATCTACGCCAGCAGATTAATGCAAGGACGCGGGATTGTTGCGGCCTTGGGCAGAAGCGCCAATGCGGCGCGTATCCATGACAAAGCTGAAGATAAATTCCTCTTTGTATTACCCTTTTGCAATCGCGCGATAGGCTCTTGGGCTACAGCCCATGATTTTTCGGAAACAACGGGAAAAATAGTAGGGATCGACGAAGCCCACTTCCTGCCCGACGACTTCCACTTTTTCGTGTGTCACATCAAGCAACAGGCACGCCTGTTGCACACGCTGCCGAATGAACCAATCAATCGGTGAGAACCCAAAACGCTGGCGGAAAACATCGGAATACCGGGAACCCGACATACCTGCCTGCTTCGCTAAAACGGCGAGGGTAACTTGAGAAGACAGGTGGGCACGCATCCAGTCTGCGGTGGCTTCCACGGCTTCCACGGAGGTCGGAGTGTGACCCGGCACGCGCCTGAGCCTGTTGAGTTCGGTCAAACTCCGCCGGAGCGCGGCGGCGGCGAGAAGAAGTTGTATTTCGTCGTACCCAGCTTCGAGGTGTTCGTGAACCCTGCCTAAGCGGACGTTGGCGGGGGCAAGCGGATGAAGTTTGAGGAAGAAACCAGATCTAACGATGGCTTTGCGCCACGAATCGGCTTCGGTTCCCGAAAAGTGTACCCATTCGATCGTCCATGGATCATCGGCCTCCGCGCCGTAGGAATGGGCTTCCGAGGCACCGAGGAAAATCACATCGCCCGCCGAGGCCTGCTTGCGCTGGCCCTGAGATTCCACCCAGCCTGAGCCAGCAGTGCAGATGATCAGAATCACATTGCCGCTGCCACCGGACCTGACGACCCGATGCCCATGTGCAGTTGGATACCAGCCCGCGTCGGTCACAAAAAGCCCGCTCAGCAAAGCATGTCCCCTCGCCGCGGCGGTGACCGGGGCTGGCAACCCCACATGATGCTGCCCGGGGAATCCATCTGGACGGTGACGGCTCCTCATGAATATTGATTGCTAGGAAAGTGCTTTTGAGATGAAGGCCGCTGAGAAAGCTCTTGAGAGGACCGGAGGGCGGGAAAATGGGGATTGATTTCAGACATGAACGCTTGCCGAGATAGGAATCATGGGAAATGACCTCGATCCATTTCAAACGAATCACTCAGGGAGCCACCGCTGGATCCTGAGGGTTTAGTTTGACCCGATGGATATGAGAAAAGAGGATAACGCTCCCAGACGAATGGTGTTCGTCGTAGTGGAAATTCCTCGCGGAAAACATATCGAATAGCCGCTTGATGTTCATTCGTCCCACCACGCTTTGGTGGATCTCTACCATTACTTTTTGCACACCTGTCAAGTTGGCATGCTCGAAAAGCTCTATTTCTCCGCCTTCGATATCGCAAATAATCAGCGTCGGACGGATTCTCTCAACGACCGCGTTAAAGCTGAATACCGGGACGTCCACCTTCATCCGGTCTCCAGCTCCCGGACTCAGTGACGAAGCCCAAAAATCGGGATGGACGTAAAATGGAACCGTGTCTGATATTAGGTTATGCATCAGAACACCGGTATTTACGGTGACGTTCGTG
>JANORE010000601.1:0-3946 GCA_031415155.1 Akkermansiaceae bacterium
TGCGCTTTTTACCGAGGGAAACTACGTCGCTGGGCCGATTACGCTTCTAACAACCATCGCTTCCACAAGTGAAATGCATCTCTACACGGACATCGACGAAGCAAATTATTTACGCCTTCAGCAGCACTTAGCGACCCAGAAAGAGATGCCAAAAATCAGCGTTCGTCTGAGTGAGGAAACGCCACCGATCATGGCCACCATCGAGTCGTTAGACAATCGGATCAATTCCGCCAGCGGCAGTATTTTACTCCGGGCGACGGTTCCAAATCCTGATGGCAAGCTGACTCCAGGGCTTTTTGCGCGGGTAGAAATCCCGCTCAGTGCCGAGAAGCCAGCCATCCTCATCAGTGAATCTGCCATCGGCACGGATCAGAGTCAGAAGTTCGTTCTCGTCGTCGATGGATCGAACAAAGCCAGTTATCGCCCGATCAAACTGGGGCCATCCGTCGATGGAAAACGAGTGGTCCGCGATGGGTTGAGCGGGGATGAAACGATCATCGTGAATGGGCTCCAACGAGTGCAGCCCGGCGCAACCGTTCAGCCCGAGTTCGCCAAGGAACCTGAGGCCGTGAAATGACGTGCTCGCAACGGATTAGAATGATTTCAAGCCACCGCGTATTATGAATTTTTCACACTATTTTATCAAGAAACCGATCTTCGCCGGCGTGCTGTCATTGGCGATTTTTCTCTCGGGATTGATCGCCGTATTTCAACTGCCGGTGAGTGAATACCCGGAAGTCGTACCACCGACGATTGTGGTCCGGGCGCAATATCCCGGAGCAAATCCGCAGACTCTCGCCGAGACGGTCGCCGCGCCATTAGAGCAAGGAATCAACGGTGTTGAAAATTCGCTATCGCTATTTTCTCAATCCACCGCCGACGGAATGATGACTCTCACCGTCACCTTCAAGCTCGGCACCGACCCTGACAAGGCGCAGGTGCTGGTGCAAAATCGGGTGGCACAAATTCTGCCCAAACTGCCGGAGGAAGTGAAACGTCTCGGCGTCACGACGATCAAGTCTTCACCCGATCTCACGATGGTCGTGCACTTGTTTTCACCCGATGGCCGCTACGACGATGTCTATGTCCGGAACTATGCCACACTGCAGGTGAAGGACGTGCTGAGTCGGCTCACGGGCATCGGCCAAGTCGAAGTTTTCGGCTCCGGCGACTATGCCATGCGAGTCTGGCTCAACCCGGAAAAAGTCGCAGCGCGTGGCCTAACTGCCAGCGATGTGATCGCGGCGATTCGTGAGCAAAACACCCAAGTCGCGGCGGGTGCCGTCGGTCAGCCACCACTCGACAAATCCGTGGATTTCGAGCTTCAAATCAATACGCAAGGCCGCCTCATCACTGAAGAAGAGTTTGAAAACATCATCGTCCGCGTGGGTGAAAATGGTGAGCGCACTCGGTTAAAAGACGTCGCCCGCGTCGAGCTGGCATCCTCATCCAGCAATCTTCGATCCCTACTCGATAATAAAAATGCGGTGGCGATTCCGATTTTCCAAGCACCGGGAAGTAATGCGCTTCAAATCTCGCAAGATGTGCGAGCCAAGATGGCCGAACTGAAAAAAGATTTCCCGCAGGGGTTAGATTTCCGCGTCGCGTATGATCCCACGGTTTTCGTGAGCAAAAGTATCAATGCGGTGATCTATACATTGCTGGAAGCCATCGTTCTGGTGGTGATCGTCGTGCTGCTTTTCCTGCAAACTTGGCGCGCCTCGCTGATCCCATTGATTGCAGTGCCAGTCTCTCTAGTCGGCACCTTCGCCGTGATGCACTTGTTAGGATTTTCGATCAATGCGCTGTCACTCTTTGGACTCGTGCTGGCCATCGGAATTGTGGTCGATGACGCGATCGTCGTGGTTGAAAATGTCGAGCGAAACATCTCGAACGGACTCTCCTCATTTGAAGCGACCAAGAAGGCGATGACCGAAGTCACCGGGCCGATCATCGCGACGGCCTTGGTGCTGTGTGCGGTGTTCTTGCCGACGGCGTTCATCACCGGACTGACCGGACAATTTTACAAGCAATTCGCCGTTACCATCGCGATCAGCACCGTGATCAGCGCCTTCAATTCTCTCACGCTTTCGCCCGCACTGAGTGCGTTACTTTTGAAAGGACATGATGAGAAGCCCGATGCGCTTTCACGGGTCATTAACTTTTTATTCGGCTGGTTTTTCCGCCCGTTCAATCGCTTCTTTGAATGGTCATCCAATGCTTATGCGAGCACGGTGCGTCGCGTCATTCGTTTCAGCATCGTCGCGATCTTGCTCTATCTGGGAATGCTATTTCTCACGAATCGTATCTTCAATCAAGTGCCGGGCGGTTTCGTTCCTGCACAGGACAAGCAATATCTCGTCGCCTTCGCCCAGCTTCCTGATGCCTCTTCACTGGATCGCACAGACAAGGTGATTCGCCGCATGTCAGAGATGGCACTGAAACATCCGGATGTGGAAAGCTGCATCGCATTTCCTGGCTTGAGCATCAATGGATTTTCTAACAGCCCTAACTCTGGCATCGTCTTCGTGACACTGAAGGATTTTGAAAAACGCAAGCGCGCGGATCAAAATGGCATGGCCATCGCAGGTCAGTTGCAGCAAGAGTTCGGTAGCATCCAAGATGGGATGGTCTTTATTTTCCCGCCACCGCCAGTGCAGGGACTCGGCACGATTGGAGGGTTTAAGCTCTACGTGGAAGATCGTGCGGATCAAGGATTCGATGCACTTTATAATGCGACTTGGCAGACGATCGGAGCGACGATGCAGCGCAAGGAACTCGCGGGTGCGTTCTCGGGATTCACAGTGAATGTTCCGCAAATCAAGGCCGATGTGGATCGGGAAAAAGCGAAGCTACAAGGCGTTCCGTTGCAGAATCTTTACGAGACCATGCAGGCCTATCTCGGTTCGGTTTATGTCAATGATTTCAACCGCTTCGGGCGGACCTATCAGGTTCTCGCGCAGGCAGATGAAGAATTCCGTGATCATCCAGATGACATCACTCGGCTGAAAACTCGCAATGATAAGGGCGATTTAGTATCGCTGGGATCTTTACTGAAAATCAAAGAAACCAACGGCCCGGACCGGGTGATGCGCTACAACGGCTATCCCGCAGCGGAGATCAATGGCGGCCCGGCACTCGGGTATAGCAGTGGTCAGGCGGAGCAAGCGATGAAGGAAGTGGCGCAAGGTTTGCCCAAAGGAATGGTCATGGAATGGACGGATCTGGTGCTGCAAAAAGAAATCGCGGGAAACACCGCCGTCTGGATTTTCCCACTATGTATCTTATTAGTATTCCTCGTTCTCGCGGCACAATACGAAAGCCTCCGCTTACCGCTGGCGATCATTCTCATCGTCCCGCTGACGATACTAAGCGCGTTATTAGGTGTTTGGTATATGGAGATGGATAATAATGTTTTCACCCAAATCGGGTTGATCGTGTTAGTCGGGCTCGCCTGTAAAAATGCGATTCTGATCGTGGAGTTTGCCAAGGTCAAACAAGACGAAGGCTCGACACCTGCCGAAGCTGCGGTGGAAGCCAGCCGTCTTCGTCTCCGCCCGATTTTAATGACCAGCATCGCCTTCATCGCCGGGGTGTATCCACTCGCGACCAGCACCGGAGCGGGAGCGGAAATGCGCCAAGCGATGGGCGTCGCCGTTTTCAGCGGGATGATCGGGGTGACGATCTTCGGGCTATTTCTCACTCCTGTTTTCTATGCGGTTCTCATGAAAATCGGATTCAAAAAATCTCCTATTAAATCAATAAACTAAATGAACACATCCCTACAAAATAAAGTCGTTCTCATCACCGGAGCCACCAGTGGCATCGGAAAAGCAAGCGCACTCGCCTTCGGTAAGGCCGGAGCAAAAGTCGTCGTCAGTGGCCGCCGCGAGACAGAAGGAAATGCCGTCGTCGCAGAAATCAAAGCTGCTGGCGGTGAAGCGAT
>JANORE010000602.1:0-3164 GCA_031415155.1 Akkermansiaceae bacterium
CATCCGCACCGCCACCGACCCACTCGAAATCAGCCAACTCCGGGCGGTCCTCAACCAAGAACACTACCTGCAAGCAGGGCGGCCCTCCGGACATGTCCTTTGGCAGGGTGTTTACCAACAAGATCTGGAAGACGGAAAAGAAGAACTCGTGGCCGTATTGAGCTGGGGCGGGGCCGCCAAGCGCCTCAAGGACCGCGATGCTTGGGTCGATTGGGATGCAGTGACCTGTGCCAACCGACTTAAACTCGTCGTTCAACTCCGCCGTTTTGTCGTTCCCGAGCGATTCCGTCGCCCCAATCTTGCCAGCCAATGCCTCGGTCTCGCCCTGCGCGTGCTTCAGGGCGAATGGGAAAAACAGCACGGCTACCAACCGCTGTTAGCTGAAAGTTTCCACGATCCCGCCATCCACCAAGGCACTCTCTACAAAGCGACCAACTGGATAGCACTGGGCTTCACTAAAGGCTTCAAACGCCACCGTGCTGACTTCTACCAAGATCTCGAGAGCCCCAAACAACTCTGGATCCGCCCCTTGCAGAAAAACGCCCAACAACTTCTCGGACAACCCGGCACGCTCCCCGAAGAACAACGCCAAGGCATCGCCGACGCCACCTGCGGTGCACGCAGCGCTCTCTCGTGTGACACCCTGCGAAGCCTCAAAGACGCTTTCAAAAATGTGGACGACCCCCGCAACCCCACGGCTCGTCGCCACCCGCTGCGGGCGCTGCTAGGCCTGCTCACCTACGGCTTGCTCTGCGGTGCGCCCGACGTCAAAGCCATCTGGACCAAATCCGCCCCCCTCAATCAACACCAGCGCGCCGCCATCGGCCTCACCCGCCGTCACAAGGAAAGCGGCCTACTCATCCTTCCCGGTTACGACGCGCTCAACGACATCGTCAACCAAGTCGATCCCCATTCCCTTGCCTCCGCCATCAACCAATGGCTCGCGGCTCACAGCGATCTGCTGCCCAAAAGCCTCGCCCTCGACGGCAAAGACCTCGGCGGTAAAGGCAAACTCGGCGCACTCGTCACCCTCTGCCATCACCACACTGGAGCCCCGCTGGCCATGCTCACCTACAGTGGAGAAAAGAACGACTGTGAACTACCTGTGAGTCAAACACTTCTGGAACAAGCCACCCCCATCCTTGCCAACGCCGTCGTCACGGGCGACGCCCTCAACGCCCAAAAAAAACGGCGTTAATCATCACCAACGCCGGAGCTGATTTCTACCTCGCCCTCAAGGAAAACCAACCCACCCTCTACCAACTTGCCCAGCAAAAGTTAGATCAACTTCCCGCCGTCTGGACTTCGGACACCGAATGCGACCACGGACGCATCGAATACCGCGAACTGCGCGTCGCTCCGTTCGACCTCGATGTAGCCCTTTTCCCCGGAGCTCGGCAGGTGGCGAGCCTCACCCGCTGGTATCAGCATAAAATAGGCGGCGAAGCCAAACAGGAAACCCGGCACTTCATCCTGAGCATTGAGGAGGGCATTGCCAGCCACGCCAGGCTCGCCCAAATCGGCCGCGAGCACTGGTCGGTGGAAAACAAAAACCACTGGCGCAGGGACGCCACCCTCTGGCGGGAAGACCGCAGCGCACGCCGCAAACCCAAGGGTGCAAAAAACCTCGCGTTACTCCGGGGAGCCATCCTCGCGTTGATCCCTATGGAAAAATTCAGTTCCCTCAACGCCGCATTTGATCACTACCGCGACCACCGCGCCGAAGCCATCCGCCTCCTTACCCAAAGCACACCTCAACAATGCCCCTAGCCAGCCAATCGCCCTGGATAAACCGGAGTAATAAATTTAATTTCATAGCTTGGAATTCTATTTATCCCTCAGTGGACGGGGAGTTGAGAAGCCGCACCAAGTCGACTGCAGCGGCCTTTAGCTTTCTCCCGAAAGAGGCAGCTTGGACATGCACCGCCGCCTCCCCGGCCTTTCGGCTGGTTTGGCGGCATCGTTGCGGTCGATGCCGACCGCTTGGTGAGAGGGTTCTCAAATCCTCATCCGTTTAACGGGACGTAATATCCATGAATGTTTACTCGGGGGGCAGCAAGGCAATTTTCTTATCAACACGCACCATTTGAAAATTTGAGCATGTGAGGAATTTTGTGTAAGTGGGATTTCGCTGATGAGTTGTTGTTTGTCATGCCGATGGCGGCGATGGCTTTGCGGTCCTTCCAGTTGACGAATTTGAGGTTGTCGCGCAGATGGTGGATGCGGCGTTTGGGAAAGACTGCTTCCAGCGCGAGAGCGAAGGCAGAGGCCTTCGACGCAGCAGTCAAAGATGTCCGGCAGGCCGCAGATTTTGACGATGATGGATCATCATGCCAAAATCGAGTGAACCGATTGGCGGATCGGGTTACTTTTTGGCGGTCGCAAGGGTGGCGTCGGGATCGCCATAGTGGATATAGTTTGCCCAGTCCGGTTGCTGATGGGCGTGGAGTGCTTGGCGGGCTGCTGTCACTGAATCTCCGACGCTTTTGCCGAGGGTGAGGGCGCGGTAAAAGGTTTCGCCAAAGCGAGTGGCGGCATCGTCATCAACAGGCCAGAAGGTGCCGATGTAGTGCTGGACGCCAGCAGTGAGGAAGGCCTCGGCGATGGAGAGAGCACCGTGAGCTTTGTCTCGGTTCTGCAAGCGGGCGCGGACTTCATCGGAGACGACATCATTTTTACCGATGACGGGGTCAAGACGACGGATCTGGGCGGACTCGCAAGAATTAAAAACAACGATGGCGGGGAGGCGCGGTAAGCGAAGGGCTTCGGCACCGGTGAAGTAGCTGTTTGGACCGAATTGAAGGCCGGAGAGTTCGAAGTTTTCCCGGTTGAAACCGCTGTGTCCGGCGAAGTGAAAGACGTCGAAGGTATTTTTTTCGAGTTCGTCTTTGAGACGGTTTTCCGTGGCATCTGCGCCATCGAGGTAGGTGATTCGGACGGAGGGATCTTGCTGGAAATGGTCGCGGAGGCGTTTTCCTTCTCGCGTGGCCCCGTCAAGTTTGGGGTCTTGGGTCGGATTGATGACCATGAGGATTCGTAGGAAGGACTCGCACTGAGCAGGGAAAGAAGAGCGGGCGTTTTCACTGATGAAGCGGCGGCTGAATCCACCGAGGATGGCGGGGAATATCCCAGGGGCGGTGGCGAGCGTTTCCCACGGGATACTG
>JANORE010000603.1:0-7050 GCA_031415155.1 Akkermansiaceae bacterium
CTTGGGCACGGCCGACGGCCGAGGTGAATGGCATGGGTGGCGGCTACCAGGGCGAGGGATCGAAGACGGTTTTACCTGCGGAGGCATTCGTGAAATTATCCTTCCGTCTGGTCCCGGATCAATCCCCGGAAGACATCATGGAAAAAGTGAAGGCCCACCTTGAAGCTCATTGTCCACCCGGCGTGACGATGGAATTTCTACCTGGGCACGATGGGAAACCTTACGTGGCGGATCCGCACTCGAAGTTTGGCATCGCCGCGCAGGCTGCGCTCCGCAGTGCATTCCATGCCGAGCCCGTGCTGATCCGCGAGGGCGGCAGCATCCCGATCGTGCAGACCTTCCGTGATATTCTCGGGGTGGACACCTTGCTCTTGGGTCTCGCTCTTTCCGATGCCCAAATCCATGCGCCGAATGAAAATTTCCCGGTTGAGAACTTCGAGGCCGGGATTCGTCTGAACCAAGCTCTACTCAAGGAGCTCGCCTGATGGCTCCGGGCCTCCCATTTCGGGGGTGCCGAACCGCGCGGATCGTGACTAAAGTTTTTTTCTTCGTGACGGGGAAGTGACGGCTGGTAGAAAGCCCCCAGCGGAACATGGCGGGCAAATTAACTTATCAACAGGCAGGGGTGGATACGCGAAAAGCGGCCGCTCTCGTGGGCGACATCGGCACTCATGTGCGGAGAACTCAACAAAATCGCAAACTGCTAGGAGCCTTCGGGCTTTTTGCGGCTTGCTACGATCTCAGCAGCTATCAGGAGCCAGTCATCGTGACGGGCTGCGATGGCGTGGGAACGAAGTTGGAACTCCTTCTGGAGCACGATTTACTGGAAACAGCAGGCAAAGATCTCGTCGCCATGAGCGTGAACGACATCTTGACGACTGGCGGCGACGCCCTGCTTTTCCTCGATTACATCGGCATCGCCGCGCTGCATGAGGAGAAAATTACGCGCCTCATTTCCGGCATGGCCGACTATCTCGAAGCTTGTAATTGCATTCTCGCAGGCGGTGAAACCGCCGAGATGCCGGGCATCGTCCCAGAAGGAATCATCGAACTTTCAGGATTCTGCATCGGCTGCGCGGAAAAGCCCGATCTCATCGATCCCACCACCGTCGCCGTCGGTGATGTCCTGATCGGCTACAAATCTGACAGCATCCATGCCAATGGTTGGTCGCTCGTCCGCCGCGTGCTCAATGAATTTCCCGGAGAAGTCACCGACACAGAACTCCACGCGTGGCTTAAGCCGACTCGTCTCTACCACGATGTCACTGGCGATTTGAAAAAAGCCGGAGTGAAGCCTAGGGCGATGTCACACATCACCGGTGGCGGACTTCCTGAAAATCTGGAACGCCTTTTCCGCGGCATGGGGGCCGACCTAGAAATCCCACGCTGGGAGCTTCCCGGCATCGAGAAACTCCTTGCTCACGTGGATGCAGAAGACCGTTTCCACACCTTCAATATGGGCATCGGCTGGGTGGCCATCGTCGCCGAGTCAGACGTCGCAGCCGCGCTCAAAGCCGGCGATGGCGGAGTCGTCCTCGGAAAAATGGTGCCTGAAGAAGGTGTCCGCGTCCGGGTGATCGGCGAGTAATTTCTAATGATCTTTAAAGCATGAGCGACTTCCTCAAACACGAATGCGGGATCGCCGCAGTGCGACTCCGCAAGCCGCTGGCTTATTACTACGATAAATATGGCACCTGTCTCTGGGGGCTGAATAAGCTATTCCTCCTCATGGAAAAGCAGCACAACCGTGGCCAAGACGGCACAGGAATCGGCTGTGTAAAAATCGACATGCCCATCGGCCAGCCCTACGTCCAACGGCGGCGCGGCATCGAAAAAGACGCACTTGCCGAGATTTTCCGCAAGGAGATCAAGGAGTTTTTCAAAATGTCCCGCAAGGGAATCATGGATCACAAAGATCCAGAAAGTGTAAAAAAACACTTCGACTTCGGCGGGGAAATCCTCATCGGACATCTGCGCTATGGCACGTCTGGCAATTTTGATTCCGGGAGCTGCCACCCTTATTTGCGCCGCAGTAATTGGCCGACACGGACGCTGATGGTGATGGGGAATTTCAACATGACCAATGCATCTGAGCTTAATGACGTGCTCATCGACCGTGGTCAGCATCCCGTTTTCGGCACGGATACGCAGACCGTGTTAGAAGAGATCGGCTACCACTTGGATGAGGCGCACACCGACCTTTACCGCCATCTCCGCGATGAAGGCGTGCCCGGCGCTGAGATGCCTGCTCGAATTTCTGCCGCATTGGATGTGCCGAAGCTTGTGGCCGAATCTGCGGCTGCTTGGGATGGTGGTTACGCGATTTGTGGGGTGATCGGAAATGGCGATATGTTCGTCATGCGTGATCCGCGCGGCATCCGGCCTTGTCACATGTTAGTGACGGACGATGTCATCGCATTTGCCTCCGAGCGTGTGCCGCTCATGACCGTTTTCGAGGTGGAAGCCAGTGATGTGAAAGCCGTAGATCCAGGCTCCATGATCACGATTAAGTCGGATGGGACGATGCTGGACTCGGCCTTCGCACCGCCGCAGCGCTACACGCCGTGCTCATTTGAAAAAATTTATTTCTCCCGTGGCAATGATCCGCAAATTTACCGCGAGCGGAAGGCGATGGGAGCAGCTCTCGTGCCTCAGATCGTCGATGCCATCGGCGGAGCTTTCGAGAAAACCGTTTTTTCCTTCATCCCCAATACCGCAGAAACTGCCTACTACGGCTTGATGGATGGACTGCGTCTTTATCGCCGCCATGAAGTCCGATCCTCGCTATTGCAGGCTTCGGCGGATGGCACACTGACCCCCGAGCTGGTGGATGATCTCATTCTTCGCAATTGGCCGAAGGGCGAAAAAGTCGCGCATAAAGACATCAAAATGCGGACGTTCATCTCTCAGGAACGAAGCCGTGATCAAATGGTTTCGCACGTCTATGACATCACTTACGGGATCGTGAAACCGGGAGATTTCCTCGTGGCGCTGGACGACTCAATCGTCCGTGGGACCACGCTCAAGCAGTCGATTCTTAAAATTCTCGCCCGGACGAAGCCTTCGAAAATCGTCGTTTGTTCGACCGCACCGCAGATCCGTTATCCAGATTGCTACGGCATCGACATGTCAGAGCTGGGTAAATTCATCGCCTTCACCGCCGCCGTCGCACTGCATCGCCGGGCTGGTCGCCAGTCGCTGCTCGATCAAGTTTATGACGAATGCCATGCGGAACTAAAGCTTCCGCCTGACGAACGTAAAAACCGAGTCCAGGCCATTTACGAGGCGTTCTCCCATGAGGAAATTTCTGCTGAAATCAGTCGCATGGTTTATCCAGAAGGCATTGAGTGGGATGGCGAAGTGGAAGTCATTTTCCAAACCATCGAAAACCTCCATACCTCGATCCAAGGGGATTGTGGCGATTGGTATTTTACGGGAAATTACCCCACGCCTGGCGGCTACTCCATGGTCAATCTCGCCTATATCCGCTGGTATGATGGCCTCGGTGGACGGAGCTATGACCTGCCGTTGTGAGGAGTGATCGCCCGAGATTCCCATCTCGGGAGTGGTGAAAAAGCTCTCTGCGGTTTCTTTAAGAGCAATTGTGTCAATTCTGTCACAATGCCTCGTTTGATGTCAGCGACGTAATCTCGTGTGCTCATGGGTCAGCCGAAAACTGATTCAATCGAACTCGTATGAAATCCACTGTCATTTATCTAACAAGCGCGCTTCTTTCCGTGCTTCCGGTCATCGCCGCAGAGTCCCATCTCGATCCCGCACTGCCCACCTACAAGGCGGTTAGCGGTGTTTCAGGAAATCTAAACTCCATCGGGTCTGACACCTTGAACAATCTGATGACGCTGTGGGCGGAAGGATTTAAGAAGGCATATCCGAATGTGAATGTGCAGATCGAAGGCAAAGGCTCCTCGACGGCTCCTCCCGCATTGATCGAAGGCACGGCGCAGATCGGGCCGATGAGCCGTCCGATGAAGGCGGAAGAAATCGATGCTTTTGAGAAAAAATATGGCTACAAGCCGACGCTCGTCAAAGTCGCGATCGATGCGCTGGCCATCTTTGCGCACAAGGATAATCCGTTAGAAGGGATCACCATGAAGCAGGTGGATTCCATTTTCTCCAAAACGCGCAAGAAGGGTGGCGATGATATTTCGGACTGGGGCCAGATCGGTCTGGATGCCTGGAAAGGCCGTGCGGTCTCGTTGTTTGGGCGGAATTCGGCATCCGGCACCTACGGATTTTTCCAAGAGCACGCCCTGGCGAAAGGCGATTTCAAGCCAACGGTCAAGGAGCAGCCGGGTTCTTCCGCCGTGGTCCAAGGCATCGGCGCAGATCCATACGCCATTGGTTACTCGGGCATCGGCTATAAGACATCGAGCGTCCGCGCCCTACCAATCGCCGGAGACGACGGGAAATTTTTTGAAGCAACCTATGATAATGCACTGAGTGGTGACTATCCGCTGGCCCGCTTCCTCTTGGTCTATGTGAATAAAAAACCGGGCCAAGCGCTGGATCCATTGACCTTGGAATTTTTAAAATTTGTTCTCACCCAAGAAGGCCAAGCGATCGTTGAAAAAGATGGCTACTACCCCATGCCTGCCGAGGTGGCAAGCGAGGTGGTGGAGTCCCTAACGAAATAATTTCTAACGGAATTCACTGCATCGTGTGAGTTTGGCCGCTTTTAATGATACCAGAAAACTATAAATCTCCAGATCCTCGACGCTTTGAGGTTTCGCGGGCGACGCTGTACTTTGACCGCTTCATGGGCTGGGCGATTCGGTTCGGTGGCATCAGTGTGATCGTCGCGGTTTTTGGAATTTTCTATTTCATCGGCAAGGAAGTGATTCCTCTCTTTAAATCCGCTGCCGTGGAGCAAGCCGGAGTCGTGGCAAAGGCGGCGGCTCCCTCCGTTCTTGGCATCGATGAATGGGGAGAAATGCCGTTTTTTTACAGTGGGAAGAATGAAATCACTTTCATCCATATCAGTAGCGGCGAGCGAGAAATACTGGAGTTACCAGAGCTGGCAGCGGCCCGCGTCACGGCAACCTCGTTTGATGCGGTGCATGGCCGCGTTGCGCTGGGCCTGGAAGATGGCCGCATCGGGTCGTTTCTCGTGAACTACGAACGGGGCCCAGGACCCGATGGGAAATTGAAAATTACGCCGTCTTTGACTGCCGAGCCATGGTTCACTTTAGCCAAAGGAGCAGGCGCGGTCACTGCGGTGAGCTACGGAGATTCCGGCGCGGATCGAGTGATCGTGGCGAAACGTGGCGAAGGTAACTCGGCCTCGGTTTCGGTGCTTCGTCTGGGAATGAAGAAAAGTCTCGTCGGTAAGGGCAAGCTTACTCTGCTAGAGGAAAAGGAAATTCAGTCCAGTCTGAGTGCAGAGGCGACTTTACTGAAAGCTTCACCCAACGGCGCGATGGTCCTCATCGGTCGTGCCAATGGCGACGTCGAATATTTCCTAGCAGACTCTAACGGCATTTCAAAACGGCAAACGTTTAAGCCATTTGATGGAGTGGCTCCTCGGCAGTTAGATTTCCTGTTTGGCGGCGTGTCAGTGGTGATCACGGGTGCGGATGGACGGCAAGAGCAATGGAGTCTTTATCGCCCGGATGAAGCAGGTGAACGTTTGTTTGGCCGGACCAAAGAATTTCCGAAGCTCGGAGCTGGCCCAGTGATTTTCGCTGCCAGTCAACGCAATCGAACGTTTCTAACGGGTTCGGGAAGCGATCTCTCCATTCGCCATAGCACGTCGGGTTCGGTACGTTGGGCAGGCAAGCTTGACATCACCCCAGCCATCGCCGTGCTGGATGCGAAGGGAGAAAATTTCATCGCTGCCACCACGGATGGCGATGCCCGACAATATGCCATTCACGATCCGCACCCGGATGCCAGTTGGAAAGCGTTCTTCGGAAAAGTCTGGTATGAGGGCGGTGCCGGGCCGGTTTATCAATGGCAATCGACAGGCGGCACCGATGACTTTGAGCCGAAGCTGTCCCTTACGCCTTTGATTTTCGGGTCATTGAAAGGGACCGCGTATGCATTGCTATTTTCTGTGCCCATCGCATTGCTCGCGGCCTTATTTTCGGCAGCATTTTTACCGCTCGAAGTGAAACGTGTGGTCAAGCCCGTGATGGAAATCATGTCTTCGCTGCCATCGGTGGTCCTGGGTTTCCTCGCAGGTTTGTGGCTGGCTCCGATTTTAGAGACACGAGTCATCTCTGTCATCGCGATGACCTTGGCGCTCCCTCTCACGGCATTGCTGGTGGGTTATGTTTGGTGTCGATTGCCGATCTCGATCCGCAATCGTTTCGAGAATGGCGGCGAATGGTTGATCGTGCTGCCGTTTCTCATTCTTGCTGGCTGGCTCAGTTGGCAGCTCGGACCGGTGTTAGAAAACTGGTTCTGCATTTACAAAGATCCAGCCACTGGCCGGGAAATCGCAGACTTCCGTCTGTGGTGGCCTCAAGTCACGGGCATTTCCTTCGAGCAGAGAAACTCGATGGTGCTGGGATTCATGATGGGGTTCGCCGTGATTCCGGTGATTTTTACGATCGCTGAAGATTCACTCTCGAATGTTCCTAAATCTCTCACCGCTGCGGCTTCCGCTCTCGGCGCGAACCGCTGGCAAGTGGTGTGGACGGTGATGTTACCCGTCGCTTCGTCGGGGATTTTCTCCGCATTGATGATCGGCTTTGGCCGTGCCGTAGGCGAAACGATGATCATGGTCATGGCCACGGGCAACACGCCGGTGACCGAGTGGAATATCTTCAATGGGATGCGCACACTCTCTGCAAACATCGCCGTGGAGCTACCGGAAGCACCCGTCGGCTCCACCCATTACCGGACCTTATTCCTCGGTGCCGTCGTGCTTTTCGCGATGACCTTCATCATGAATACCGTCGCGGAGCTTCTCCGCCAACGACTGAGAGAGCGAAATAAAATTGTCTAACTGATGTCTGCGGATTCTCACCCACCTAACTTTTCGACCACCACGCGATCCCGGAAGGGCGAGCCGTGGGTCTGGCTGAC
>JANORE010000604.1:0-7721 GCA_031415155.1 Akkermansiaceae bacterium
CCTTTTTGTTCGTCCAACTTATCTTGGAAATCAGCCACAAGTCCGTCTGTTTCTAACTGTTTTCTACGGCGTTCTTCGGCGAATTCAACCGCACGTTTCGCTTGTTCTTCTTCTTTCTTTTTCGCGGCCTCCTTTTTTGCATCGTCGCTTGCAGTTTCATCAGCAATGGATGGTGGCGTGACTTCCGGCATCGGCTCAGTAGGAAGCTTGGGTGAGACGATGAGGTAGGTGAATTTACGTCGTGATTCGGTGGTAAATGAATCTGAAATGGTTTCCCAATGTTTCTTGATCTCCTCTTCCGTTGGCTGGATTTTATCCTCGAATGGAGAACGATCTAATTTCGCAAGTTCACCCGAGATTTGCTGGTTTTGGAGGGCGAGATTCTGTGCAACCACATTACGATCCACAATAAGTCCGCCGCCGATGATGGCGTTGATTTTCTTGGCAGCGAGGACGTCAGAAGCAAGTTCACGGAGGTCTTTCTCCGTCATGCCGAGACGGCCCATCCCTTTTTCGATGAAATTCGTATAAGTTTCTGGGTTAAATTTACCGTCGGCACTGGCGAAGGCACGAAGCGTGCGGAGGTAAGCGGTGATTTCATCTTCGCCTGGATGCACTCCATATTCTTCCTTGGCCTCGCGAAGAATCATGCGACCGATGAAGAATTTTTCCGCTGCATCTTCCTGAGTTTTGACACCCACAGAAAGCCCCATGAGAAATTGGTAAAGTCCGTAGTCGCCGGATTGGGCCAATCCAGAAACCAAATCCAGCGAACCTTTTCCGAGATGATTGAATTCCTTATCACTGTAAGTTCGCCCTGCAATCTTCACAAAGGATTGGCCTCCAGGCATGCTGCCAGCACCTCTATTGTAATCCCCAAGAATGAAGGCGAGTATGGCGACGGCGAAAATGACGATTGTTAAGCCAGTGTATTTGCGGAGATTTTCAATCATGAAATGTATGGGCTGCCTTTATTGAAAGGCTTGAAAAAGTTAAATGGATGATCTGAAAGGCTTCAATGGTAAATCTCTGCCGGACCGCGAGTCTCTCCATCATTCCTAGTGTCTCAAGGCGAAATTTTGAGAGATTTCCTCTGAGCATCAGATGAATCCTCAAAAAGTCTGGGTGAGCTAGGGATTCTACTCGCCAGATGATCCCGTCGAGCTGCGTGTGGTGGACGGGAAATCAACATGAAGTAAAACAAAGTTGGCAGCACCGTGATTTCAGGCTTTGGTGGCGAGGCGAATTAAATCTACCAACGCCGCAGCGTTTTAGGGATCGCCATTTTCTGACCTAGATATTAAAGAATCTGGATACGGATTTTCTCAATTCCATTTTTCTCAGTTTTTAGACTCTCAATCATCGCACGAACTCACTCATGAATCTACCTATCCTATATATTAAACGCGGTTGCCCATGGTGCGACGAAGTTGTCGAATACTTCGCCCATCAGAAAATCGAAGTTCAGACCTTTGTGGTTTCTGGCGACCGTGAAGCCATGCAGGAAATGGTCACGCTGTCTGGCCAATCCAAGGCTCCGACACTCGATTGGCATGGTCACGTGTTGGCTGACTTCGGCGTCGATGAGCTTGTGCCGTTTCTCAAAAAACACCGAGCGGTTTAACGGCCGCTTGGCAGAGCTGGGCGATCTCTCGTTTCAGCTCAACTCGATCACTAATCCGGCGATCACCCCAAGTAGCGCGAGAATCGCGAGGATCATGCCACAAATTTTTAATCTGTCTTTCCATCGCGATGGTTTGGCGGAAGCTCCCTCTACCCAGTCGTCCCAAGTTTTAGATGGTGGGCCACCGGTCCGATGGTAGTGGCGCATATTTCCCTTGAATCGGTCAGTTGTTTGAGATGGCGGATTCCGTTTCATGAAAATAGAATAAAATTCGGCGGAGGTGATTTCCTTGAACACGATTTACAGGTCGAACAAAAAGCGTCCGCCCGTCGAATACGGAGGGACGCAAGATGATTTCGGGTCAAGGAATTCGGAAATGTCTGAATTACTTCGAGTAATTCACTTCAGGTGAAGCCTGAATTTCACTGAACTTGGGAAGTGGGCGCAAACCAGCAGCTTTTGGCTCGCCTGTGCAGCAGCAAGAAGCAGCGAGAAGAGCGAATGTGGATGCGATCATTGCGGTAAAAATACGGATCATGAGTGGCAGATATAAATTTGGGGTAAAGAACGAGAACGAGGTCTTTTATTTGAGAAAAAGAACGGAAATTATTTAGATGGGGCCATATAAGCAGGCTTACTCGGAGCTGGACTGGTGCTTGGGCAGCAGGAGGCAACAAAAAGTGCCGCAGCGGCAGCGATGAAGGCGATTTTCATGATTTCGATGAGTTTATTTTAATGGGAATCTGGTGCGAATTGCAGGTCAGACTGCGGCCAAACTAGCAATGCGGTTGATCCCTGCAAGGCAAAAGACACCTCGAACCACGCAGAATGAGCTCCGCCTGTCTTCCCGCTTGTATATTTTTTGTAATATCTGGATGCTTGGTCATGGCTGAAGCAGACCCAAGATTTAACGAATTTATCATTCTCCAAGCGCAAAATGCCGGGCTTTTTCTCGGTCAGATCCCGCACCCGCACACGGGTGAGAAGCAAGTTTCTCTGCGTGCCGCCAGATCCGTCATCGACTCCTTGGAAATGATTGCATCGAAAACTCGCGGAAATCTTACGGTGACCGAGGAAAAGTTGCTGAATACTGCGCTCGACAATCTTCAGCCGCTTTTTCAAGCAGCGCTTGCTTCTTCGAACGACTAAACCATCCTCACATTCACATGACATTTGATCCTTTTAGTATCGGCAGAGTGCCCGTCGGCGGGCCTGTTCCTTTTTTCATCCTCGGTCCCTGTGCCCTAGAGAGCGAAACATTTGCTTGGGAAATGGCGCGCTCACTCAAGGAAATCGCAGACCGCACGGGCATCCATTTCATTTTTAAAGCCTCATTCGACAAGGCCAACCGCACATCTGTCGGCGCATTTCGTGGCCCAGGTGTGAGAGATGGTTGCCGCATTCTCGGAGAAATCGGCAAGGAACTCGTTATGCCCGTCACCACGGATATTCACACGGCTGAGCAAGCAGAAATCGCCGCTGAGTTTGTCGATCTCTTGCAGATCCCCGCATTTCTCTGCCGCCAGACGGATTTATTAGAAGCCGCAGCCAAAACAGGCCGGGCAGTGAACGTCAAGAAAGGCCAGTTCCTCGCGCCACTCGACACCGTCAATATCGCCGGAAAAATGCGTGCTTTTGGCTGTGAGCGCTTCCTCATCACTGAGCGCGGCACGACGTTTGGTTATAATAATCTCGTCGTGGACATGCGCTCGCTCTACTGGATGCGTAAAGAAGGAATCCCTGTGATTTTCGATGCTACACATTCGGTTCAGCGCCCCGGCGGGCTCGGTGGGGCCACCGGCGGAGATGGCGAACTCGCTCCGGTTCTCGCCCGAGCAGCCGTAGCCACGGGTCTCGAAGGTCTTTTCATGGAGGTCCATTCCGACCCCGCAAATGCCATGTCTGACGGGCCTAACCAGATTCCGCTCGAGTTTATCGAAGATCTGCTCGTCAAGCTGATCGCCATTCATCACGCCTCCCACTAAACCGATCCGTTGCGCGTTTTCCTGACAACTATCGTTCTCATTTTTCCTGTCATCGTCTTGGCGGGAGATAAAACGGATGCGAAATTACCGAGGAAAAAAATCGCTGTCACCTCGCTCTTGCCAGACGGAAGTCAGCTCAAAGGCGTGATGCTACCCCGTTACAATGAGGACCGCAAATTAGTCGGCGTGCTCAAAGCCGAGGCGATGACTCTGATGAGTGAAAATCAAATCGCAGGCGCAAATGTTTCGGTCGAGTTTTTCAACCCGAATGAAACCTCGCGTGGCCGCATCGATCTGAAGCAGGCGATTTTCTATAACGATCAAGGAATCCTCGTTGCCAGAGAACCCGTAGAAATCAAAAGTGACAGGTTACTTGCCGCAGGTAATGGCCTCTATTACTCGTTCGACGAAAATCGAGGATTTTTGCTAGGGAAAACCACGACTACCATCACCGCTCGCCCCGAGATGACTATGAACTCTACCCACCCACGACTTCGCGCCACCGCTCTCATCGGCATGTCACTGGCCACGCAGACCATTCATGCCGCGCCACCACCGGATATGACTGCTGCGGAAAAAGCAGCCATCCAAGCAGATGCCTCACCCATGGCACCACGCGCTGACGCCGCGAGTCAGGAGGCGCGCATCACTCTCACGAAGGATTTAGAAGATTCTGTGGCCGCATCTAGCGCCGCTCAAAGTTTCCTCGTCCAAGCCGACTTGCCAGCGACTCCCGCCGGTGCCATTCCCGCACCGGATCAGCCGCTTGATATTAAATCTGGAGTCAATGACACGGTCATCAATTGTGAAGGCGGAATGTATTTCGATCCCGATGAAGGAGTCTTCGTCTATTTGAAGAACGTCACCGTGAAGGATCCTCGCTTCAATCTGTCAGGTGCGAATGAGGTGAAAATTTTCTTCGGTAAAAAGCCTGCTAAAAACTCCCCGCAACCCGCGGAAAATAAAAAGTCCGAATCCTCTAAAATCGGCGCAAACTTGGGTGACGTTGAGCGGATCGTAGCAACTGGTGCGGTGCTCATTGAGCAGAAAGCGACAAGCGGAGATCAGGAACCCATCAAGGCAAGTGGCGCGATTTTCACCTATCATATTAAAGAAGATCAAATCACGATTAGCGGTGGTTTTCCCTGGGTTCTTCAAGGCAGTCGCTACATGCGTGCCAAAGAAGCGGGTTTAACCCTTCGGATTTCACCGAAGGAAAATACATTCATCACTCATGGAAACTGGGAAACGGGAGGCAATCTTGAGCAAAGAAAATAATCCAATCCCGGGAATGCATTCTCCGGGCTCGTCATGTTCTAACACGGAATCTGCCGTGCTCTTCGCGAATGGACTTCGTAAAACCTACAGTGGCCGGGCCGTCGTCGATGGCGTTTCCATCACCGTGCAACCTCGTGAAATCGTAGGGCTACTCGGTCCCAATGGCGCAGGTAAGACCACTTCATTTTATATGATCGCTGGGCTCATCCCGGCCGATGCCGGCTCGGTTTGCTTCAATGGCCATGATCTGTCGAAAATGCCGATGCACCGCCGTGCCAGACTCGGACTAGGCTATTTACCGCAAGAAGAATCGATTTTTCGCAAGCTATCCGTGATCGATAATTTACTCGCCATTCTCGAAACTCGGCCAAACCTCAGTCGCACCGAACGCCACGACCGAGCACATGATTTGCTTGGCCGCTTCGGCATCACCAAGCTCGCCAAGTCCCTCGCCATCACTCTCTCCGGTGGAGAAAAACGCCGTCTGGCGATTGCCCGCTCACTTTGCTCGGACCCTACTCTGCTCATGCTGGACGAGCCATTCGCCGGCATTGATCCCATCGCCGTCGAGGACATCCAGCGTATTGTCCGCGAGCTGCGGGATCGCGATGGAATTTCTATTTTAATCACAGATCACTCCGTCCGCGAAACCCTGAGTATCACGGATCGGGCCTTCCTGATCCACGATGGTCGCGTGATTCTAGAGGGAGCATCCGATGAGCTTGTGAACGACCCCATCGCCCGCAAGCACTACCTCGGTGAAGATTTCAGAATGTAATCATTCATCGATATTTTTCCCTTACGAAAATTGCCAGCTATACTGCCACGCATCACGATTTGTGGAAAACGTCGGGCTGAATTGCCCCAACGGGGTAAAATGCGATAGCCCAGGGCATCGCCCTGGGTCATGATTGAATGAAATGATTTAGCCCTGAAAGGGCGGAACTCTTCAGGAGGTGGCACATCAAATTTCGCCCCTGCAGGGCTTGAATTCCTTAGGATTTCTCTACCCAAGGCGATGCCCTGGGCTATCGCATATTACCCCGTTGGGGCAACCCTTTGAGAGACGGCATCATTTCCACAAATCATCATGCGCGGCAGTATATCGTTTTACTGAGTTTGCTTGAGTCCACGCGGTGGTAGTTTGCGTAAGCCAGACTCACGGTTCTGCGGAATATGCTCACGAATCACTCCCGGAATTTTTTAAATTACTCCGCTCTATGCCAATTCTCTTGCCAACTTAGCTGCGGGACGCTTTGTTCCTCGCTCAACCTCGAACTAGGACCGTCTGGCCAATCACTGGACTCATCCCTTACCGAAATATGAGCACACAAGAAATCAACCTACAAGACTACAAACTCCACGAAGGAGACACTGGCAGCGCCCCTTATCAAGTCGCACTTCTTACGAAACGGATCTTCCATCTCACGGATCATTTGAATGCCAATAAAAAAGATTTTTCGTCCCGCCGTGGACTTCTGACCCTCGTTTCGCAGCGTCGTAAGTTGCTGGATTACATCAAAAAAGGTTCCGAAGAAAAGTATCAGCAGACGATCGCAAGTCTCGGACTTCGCCGCTAAAACTAATTTCGCAAAACAGCCACGGAAATCACTCCGTGGCTGTTTTGTAAAACGGCTTAGGTATTTACATTTGACCCAAGCCATCAGGCAAAATTTCTCCGCAGCCCGCCAATATGTGCGCTGCGGAATTTGTTTGAAAACGATGAATGCCCATTCTGCATCCCGCCGGATGGGTTTGACGCACTGAAAAAAGAAAAATACAGACTATGAATATCCATACACTCACGGCCGATGTCGGAACTAATCCGATGACGTTCGAAACCGGCAAAATCGCCAAGCTCGCCGATGGCGCAGTCACCGTCCGCTGTGGCGACACCATCATCCTCGTCACCGCCGTTTCCGCCACCAAGGTGAAATCCGGCCAGACCTGGTTCCCACTCTCCGTGGAATATAAGGAAAAAGCCACCGCTGCCGGTGTATTCCCCGGCGGCTACTTCAAGCGCGAAGGCCGCCCAACCGAGAAGGAAATTCTCACCTGCCGCATGACGGACCGCCCACTGCGCCCTCTTTTCCCGAAAGGTTACCTCTACGAAACCCAGATCGTCGCCATCCTCCTCAGTGCCGATGGCGTGAATGACTCGGACATCCTCGCGATGAACGGTGCTTCCGCCGCGCTCTGCCTCTCCGACATCCCGTTCGCCGGCCCAATCGGTGCGGTGCGCGTGGGTCGCGTCGATGGGAAATTTCTCATCAACCCCACCCACGACGAGCGCGCGGACTCCGACCTCGACCTGATCTACGTCGGCGACAAGACCAACGTCATCATGATCGAAGGCCAAGCTGACGAAATGCCTGAGGACGAATTCATCAAGGCTCTTCATTTCGCCCAAGCAGCCGTCGTCAAACTCGTCGCCGCCCAAGAAGAACTCGCGAAACTCGCTGGTAAGGAAAAACGCACCTACGAACTCACCGTCGCCAAGGACAATCTGCTCGAAATCGCCTACGAAATCGCCGGCAGCCGGATCGAAGCCGCCATCTACGCGCCTTCCAAAACTGACCGTGCCAAGAAAGTCGGAGCTCTCCGCGACGAAGTCGAAGCCGCCATCAAGTCACGCGCTCCCGAAGCCACGGACTTCGATGTCGAGCAAGCCTTCGAATACCTCCAGAAAAAAGCATTCCGCATTTCGATCATGGAAAAAGGCGTCCGCGCCGATGGCCGCGCAATCGGCGATCTCCGCACGCTTTACGGAGAAGTCGGCACCCTACCACGCGTTCATGGTTCCGCCATTTTCTCCCGTGGAGAAACCCAAGCCC
>JANORE010000605.1:0-6740 GCA_031415155.1 Akkermansiaceae bacterium
GCGCCGGGCTGGTCCGAGCCATGCGTGCCCACCTCGGAACTCCCGCCGATGCGACCTTCTGGGCGCACGACGTCTCCAAGGAATACCGAAAACTTCTTCTCACAGGCTCCATCGAACGCAAGACCGAAGCCATCGGCAAAAACGGAAAACTCCACGCGAAAACCACCCGCAAAGGCATCTCCAAAACCGAGGCGGCCACTGAACCCGCAGACATTCCGTTAGGAAAAATGCTCCGCCACCGGATTCGCTATTTCACCGACGGAGCCGTCATCGGCAGCCGAAATTTCATCAACGAAGCCTTCGACCAAGCCCGCGAAAGATTCGGCCCGAAACGCAAAACCGGAGCGAGGAAATTGAAAGGTGATGCAAGTCCTGCAGCCAGCATCCTCTGGAGTCTTCGCGATCTAACAAACGTTTAAACTAGGCCGCCATTCTCGTCAATTTGGACCGCAAGTCTCATATATTTAATAGTTTAAATCGTAACTATTCAGGTTCTGTGAGTTGAAGATTTAACAAACCGCAGATGAACGTTAAAAACGCAAATAGGAAGAGGTGAAGAGATTTTTTAAGGCGTGATCTCAGAATCAATTCCTTCTTCCATCTGCGTGTATCTGAGTCCATTTGAGGAAGTTATTTGAAACAGTCAGGTTCCTCCATGTCCACTTCGCTCCCATTGCGGTTTAATTTCTGAAATTTTTAATGGATGATACCTGAATAGTTACGGAAATTGAAAGGAAACGCCGCATCAGCCTCAGGAGTCTTATGGAGTTTCAGAGATTTGAGAATTCATATTACCCAGTAGGCTCAAATCCAGAACCCTTCAGCATATTTTTTGATTTTCGGAGCTTTGAAGCTTCAATGTCAGGAGGAACTTAAGTTCCTGATTCACAAGAGTGTGAAATAAAAATGCCACTCCCCATTTTCACAATTGATGGTGATCGCGATATAACTGCAAAAGCACGAAGCTGTGGAATTTATTTACAGCTCACGTTTTTAAAATCGAAAAGCAAATCTCGCTCTTGCGAGATTTGCTTGATGACGACAGAAAACCAAGATCAACAATTAAAATTCAATTAAAATTCATCGGGATCTTCTTGAAATCAGGCCGAGCACTGAAATGAGACAGATGCCCATGGTCGAGGGTTCTGGAATGGCAAGGGGTTCGCTGTAAAAGAAGTCGTCCATGGCGACCATGTCGAGATTGGGATTTGTGCCTTGATCCAAACCACCGCCGCCTGCGGTGATGCGGATGCTGGCGATTCTTTCTCCGTTATCAAAGTGCAGTCCGGCGAAGGAGAGTCCGTTGTTCAGCTCGGGAACGAGGACGCCACCTAAGAAGGCACCATTGAGATCGAAGGCATCGATGCGACTGCCGACGGAATCGACATCGGTGAAAATCGCGCCGAAGCCTGAGATGGTCGCTGCGACCGTCGGGTCATTTGGCACGAAGAAATTCGTGGTGAGAGTATTGGTGCCATTGAGCCCGAAGAGTCGGTCTGGGCTGAAGCTCTGGAAAGCAGAGGAATACGCCGCATTGATGGAGCTGAAGCGCAGATCCGATGAGAACCCGATGCGGCCACTGACAAGTAGGGAGCCACCACTGCCTGCGGTGAAGAGCGCACCGCGTTTTGAGTTATTATTGAAGAAATTGGCAGGCATCGTGTTTGGCACGGCTGAGGCATCCAGACCTGCGGCATCCCAGTTGATTTCACGTCGTCCGGTGGTGAAAGGGCCGCCCGCGACCCCGTTATTTCCGCCGCCATTGCTGATCGCCGTGCGGAAATTTCCGACTGCCCCGGTCAGGCCGGCATCTGCTGGATTGGCTCCCGTTCCCGTGACGGTCACCAGTGCCGCCGAGGCACTCGCGGCGAATGTCAGAAATGCGAGCGGGGTGGATAAGTTCAATAATCGAGTCGATGTTTTCATGGTGTTGTTTGGTAATTTTCAAGGTGCTCGGTGGATTGGAAAAACGACTTCCAAGCGCTGCACATCCCTTGATCCAAGAAACTCGGCATGGAGTTTCAGATTTTTTTCCAAACGATGAAATTATTTTTCAGGGAAGCCCTCGGCACGGAGAGCCTGGGTGAGTGCCAGTAAATCCCAAGCCAAGACCCGATGCGGATGACACAAGACGAAAAGTTGATCGCCGGTGGCAGAAAGCACCATGCCTTGTGGCGTGGCAGATTGCGGCAGTGTCAGACGAAGGACGCCCTTCGCGCGGAGCACGGAAATGCTTCCATCGGGATGAATCGTCGTGGCACGAGATGATGGGAGTGGATTGCTAGGCGCATGGGCGGGAAGGGCTTGGGTCGAGTCGCCTTGCGGCCATTTCTCGTAGAAGTGCTTTTCCTCGTCATCGGTCATGCGGACTAGCCATGCGCCGGAAGGGTCGATGCTGACGATGCTGGAGCCAGGGGAGCGGGAAATTTTTTCCGCGCTGGCGGGCACTCCGTCCGGGCTGAGTGGTACGCGCTCCATTCCGCCCGGCACTTGCACGAGGATGCGGTGGTCGTCTAGCCACCAGGCTGCCGTCGGCGCGTCGATCCGTTGGTTCTCGGCGGCGTGAAATCCAGTTTGCCTGCCATCTGCCACGGACCAAATACGGACTCCGCGGGTGGCAGTCGTGAGGAGGTGGCGACCGTCCGGGGAGAGCGCGAGGCTGAAAACCGTCTCGTCTTCACGGAGTGCCGAAGTTCCTTGCCACTCACGCAAGGCCTTTGGATTTTCGAGCAACCATGCCTTGTCGCCTGCGATCAGGTGCTGGCCATCGGCGGGAAATTTCACGTCTGAGGACGGCGAGCGCAGAGTGGCCCAGATCCGACCTGTCGAGATTTCAGCAAGTGTTAGGTAATGATCACTGTCGGGAATCGCGAGTAGGTGGGCTCGCGGATGGATGGCGATCTGAGTCGGCCAGCCACGAGTAGAAATCGTTCGATCGAATGATCCATCGGCAGAATCATAGAGCGTGACGCCGCGTTGCTCACCAGTAGCGGCGACTGCGAGGAGTTTTCCATCGGGCGTCCAAGCGGGCGCGCAGAGCACGGGCAAACTGGGAATTTGCCAGATTTTCGACCCATCCTTGGCACTGACGACGGCAAGTCCGTCTGCCATGCCGAGTGCCATCCATTGACCAGAAGGATGAATCGCCATGCCAGTGACTGCGGAGCTGCCGGCAGGAAGTAGCATTCTCGCATCGAGGAAATTTGCAGAGATTGCGAGTAATCCATTTTCCGTATCGGCTAAAATCGCGCCGCTTCCATCAGGTAGGAAATCGCCCGTGATAGCGCGGCCAGGCGATGGATTCCAGATGCTGACAGGAGTGGCGGTCCCGGCTTTCCACGCTGCGGCGCGACCGGTTTTTTCATGAAAACTAAGCGACCCAGTGCCATCGGGAGAAACGCGGCGAGTCGTCGCTGGATCATCGGGATCGAGCGACACAGGCCAATTTCCTGATTTTTCAGTAACGGCTGGGAAAGGCACGGCGAGAACATCCGGCCTGACGAGGAGCGCGGCGGCTTCATCACGGATCTCGGCAGATGGGGAAATTGCAACGGCTTGGCGGAGTAAATGGAGCGCACGATCCCGGTGTCCCGGCTCGCCGAGCAAGCGTTCTGCACGGGCTTGATCGGTAAGTAATCGAACGAGTAATTTTCCGCGCTCTTGATAGCTAAAAACCAGAAGAAGGCTGCCGATCAACGCCGTCAGCATGAGCGCCGCAGTGAGTGACGCGGGTAATGGATGCCGCCGTGCCCAACGCCACAGCCGCTCGGTAGCACCGACTGGGCGGGCATGAATCGGGTGGCCAGCCAGCCAGCGGTCCAAGTCATCTGCGAGATCTGCCGCGCTGGCATAACGAGCGGCTGGGGCGGATTCCATGGCTCTCGCGCAGATGACTTCTAAATCGCGTGGCAAGCGTGGATCTAACGAACAAAGTGCTGGAGTTTTCTCCTCGGAAATCGCCCGGAGCAATGACGCGAGATTCTCCTTCGTCGCGTATGGTTTTTCCCCCGATAGGCACTGATAGAGGACGGCACCCATGCTGTAAATATCGGCTGGAGTCGCGGCTTGATGGACGGACCCGCTCGCGATTTCTGGCGGCATGTAGTGCGGAGTCCCGAGAAATGAGTCGATCTGAGTCAGTGCCTCCGCCGGGCTGGTGATGACGAGTTTCGCAAGGCCGAAGTCGGTGATGTAGCCACGACCTTCGCCGTCGAAGAGGAAATTTTCTGGTTTCAGATCGCGATGCAGGACGCCTTGCTGATGTGCGTAATGAAGGGCGCGGCACAGCGCGGCGATGAGAGTGGCGGCCTCTCGTGGTGGCAGCGGACCTTTTTCTAACCGCTCTGCCAGTGAGCCGCCGGTGGCCAGCATCATCGAGAAAAATGGCATCCCGTCGATTTCACCGACTTCGTAAATCGGCAAGATCGCCGGATGCTGAAGTGCGGCCATCGCACGAGCTTCGATGTGGAAGCGGGCTTGCATTTCCACATCCTCCGCGAGGTGAGTGAGCAAGACTTTGAGCGCGACATCCCGTGCCGGGCGGAGCTGGCGGGCGCGGTAAACGACGCCCATCCCGCCGCGTGAGATCAGCTCTGGAGTTTCGTATCCTGGGACATGGAAACCTTCTTCCTCGATCGCCGCATCGAAGGCGGCGTAGGCACAAGCGGGGCAAAACTGCGCGGTGCTGGCGGCGGCTAACGGATGACCGCAAGCATGGCAAGATGGAGGACTATCTACCGCTTCATCCATCTTGATACCCATTAAACCACGCCCGCACTGAGCGCGGCGCGGAGATGTTGCAGCTCGCTATCGATTTCATCTGGCTGGGTGACGATGCGGGCGACTTCGCGGCGGAGAGCCTCCTTGTAGCGTTGCCGCATTCGCGAAACCTCCGTTTTAGCGCCGTTTTCCGAAACGCCCATCACCGCCGCGAGTCGATCATACCCGGCTGGAGATGCGGCACCGGGCAACCAGGTTCGCAGGAGTTCCCACACCACGACTCCGCGAGATTCGCAGGACTCGTTTTGGACAGCAAGTAAAGCCCGCCCGAGCAAGGTCTGCGCCCATTCGCGGTCGAATTCCATTTCTGCGGCCTCGGTGGTGGCCGAGTCTTCTTGGAGTTCGCACCGTTCGAGCAATCCACCTCGCCGCTCCGCCCGATGCCACGCCGCATCATTTGCCAAGAAGTAACGAAGCGCACCGAGTAGAAAGGTGCGGAACCGCCCCTTCGCCTGTTCCGCACGCCGGAAAATTCCTTTATCCATCAGGTGGAGGAAGAAATCCTGCGTGAGATCCTCCACTCGGTCTGGCGGTGCGCCTCGCGCCCGGATACAGGCACAAACAGGATGCCAATAGTCCCGGCAAAGTTGCTCTAGGGCTGCCTTTTCCCGCGTCCCTCCGTTCAAAGTCGCCTGAGCAAGTAAGGTCCAGCAGGTATCGGGAAATTGCATGGTTCGATGGAGATTAAGAAATCACATTCATCCCGCGCAGGCCGAAGAGTGGGGCGGCTGCGAGGAGATGTTTATCGTTAGAATAAATTTCGGCAAAGCCGTGCTCAGCAGCCGTGGCGAGATGGAGAGCATCGGCAGCACGGAGATACGTCGTACTTGGGGCGGTGGTGAAGACCGCTTCCACACGACCGATGATGGCGTCGGTGAGAGGGAGGAGAACGACCGTGGTAGCGGCGCAATCTGCCTGAAACTGCGCGATGAGCCGCTTATAGTCGGCAATCATGGCAGCACCTTCACGGACTTTTCGGAATGCTGCAGATGCGAACTCTGCACGTCCATGATGTGCGGTGTAGATTTCAACCACTGATGCTGCATGCGCCCTGACTTCGGCGGTGCCCGCTTCCATGATCTGGAGTTTCAGCAGGTAGGTGGCATCGTAATAGGCGGGAGTCATCGGGCATCGCGTTCCTCGGAAATGATCTGGGTGGAGTCAGTGCCGCCACTGAACGCACCAGCTTTTATCATGGCGTCGTAACCGGGTATGGTTTTTCGGTTCGCCCACTTGGATTGGTTAGGGTTATCGATCGGTGCTGTTTGTTCCTCCACGGCGATGGCTGTCTCAATGAGATGGATGGTTTCCTGAGTGATAGAACGCCGATGAGCCACGGCGATTTTCCGGAGCTTGGCGTGAAGATCTTCCGGGAAAGATTTGATGACGAGTGCTGGCATAGTGCATGGAAGGTAGCGTTTTGCTTCCTTTTGGCAAGTCGGGTTTTCAGCAGAAATCCTTTTACGGCAGAGAAGTTTATCGCTATCGATCCCTTTATGAAAAAAATGATCCTCGGCTTGGTTTTGCTCTCGTTCCATGGGATCGCGATGGCGGATTCTGCGACGGGATCTATCTCAGGTCACATTTCCTTGCCCGCCAGACCGGAGAGCCGCATCCCTGTGGAGAAATATGTGGGCAGTATTTCCGGTAAAGTTGCACCGCCGCCGCGCTTGATCGCTGGCGTCTGGATCGAGGGGTCAGGCCTCACCGCTCCGGCCTCGCCGACTCAGGTGACGCTTTCACAACTCGGGTATCAATTTGCAAATAGCCTCATGATCGTGCCTCGTGGGACGACGGTGATTTTCCCGAATCAGGACGCAGACTATCACAATGTCTATTCTCTCTCCCGTGGTGCCCGCTTCGATCTGGGGCGTTATAAAAAGGAAGACTCTGAGGTGCCGCAATACACCTTCGATACCTGCGGGCTGATCCGCCTCAAGTGCGAGATCCACGAGCACATG
>JANORE010000606.1:0-2886 GCA_031415155.1 Akkermansiaceae bacterium
CGACCGGACTGAAGGCCCCGGAGTTTCACCGGGAACCTACTATTACCGAACAGGTTCGACGACATGGACTCCAGTCAGCGCCGCCTCTTTTCCTCGCGATTGGGATGATGGTGATACGGGATATTACGACACTCTAGCTCCTCCGGGCACTTCCAAGAATGTGCTTACCATTGGATCTTGTGAGGATGTATTCCAGACTGTCGGATCCAATCTCTTGATCGGTTTTGGTCCCACTTCCGTGGTCACTGCCTCCTCTTTCAGCGGAGCTGGCCCTACCGACGATGGCCGGATCAAGCCAGATTTGGTAGCCGTCGGCTCGCCGGCGCAGGGGATTCGTCAGCCTCTCGGCTTGATGAGTGGTAGCCCACTCTCACCTGTGATCACGGCTCCGAATTCTGCCTCGAATAGTAACTACTCGGTTGGCATTCGAGGCACCAGCTTCTCCGCACCTGCGGTGACTGGCGCACTCGGCCTCGTCATGCAGCGCAGAGCGCAGCTTTACCCGACATTACCAGCCTCTCAGGCATGGCTTGGATCCACCTTGAAGGCGATCGCCATTAATTCTTGCGATGATGTGGATGTGGAAGGCCCAGATTATAGCAAAGGTTATGGGGTGATGAATGCGAAGAAAGCGGCCTTGGCAGTCGGCGCCGATCATGCCAATGGACGCGGCTCACTGATCAAGGAGTTCGGCCTCGCACCGGGCGAATCAGAATCATGGATCGTTCGGAGTGATGGAACCCAGCCCTTAGCCGTTACCGGAACATGGAGCGATGCTCCCGGCCCGGCACTCACCACGATCACCGGACCCGATGCTCAAAATCCGATGTTGGTCAATAATATCGACCTAAAAGTCGAGTATCTTGGCCCAGACACCACGGTTTTTCCACCACCACCGACAGCCCTTTCCACTTTTTTACCATGGGTGCTTAATCCCGACCTAACGAATGAGAGCGCGGTCATTCGTGGGGCTGCTGCTACTCGTGGTGTGGATAGCCGCAACAATGTCGAGAAGGTTTCCATCGCAAGCCCTGCGGCGGGTCGGTATCGGATCACGGCCACTCATTCCGGCGGATTACCCGGAAATCCCGCGCCAAGCACCCAAGTCTTATCCACGGCTCTCAGCGGTGTGACTTCTGAGCTACCAGCGATCTCCTCATTGGTTACATCACCCACGGCTACCGAATTCATCCTGAGCTTCACCGCTGATCCCGGCGCGTATTTCACCATCCAGAGTTCGCCGGACCTAGTAACTTGGACGGACGCGGGGAATGTCCTCGCCGAGACGGTCACGAACTCCGTGGTGGTCACTTCCGCAGTTACTAATAACAAACTCTTCTGGCGCATGAGGAGAGGCCAATGAACCGACTCCTACGAATTGCAGGAATTGCAGCCGCCGTGGCCTTCGGTTCGGCGGCTCATGCGGCGGTTATGGTCACTGCCTTACCGAGTCCGCTAGAGATACATGATGATTTTTTTGGGCGTTATGATCCCATCGATGTGGATGGCAACGGGACAGTGGATTTCACGTTTGTAAGTACATTTTCTGGAACAGGATTTCAGACTCCTAATTTTAATCGTGGGATTATTCGTCTTGATCCTCCACCCAATATCGGTGGACCTCCTGTGGCTCTCCAAGTTGGATATATAATTGGGGCCATCCTTGCGCCATCTGCATTTCATGAATTATTCTGGGATGACAGTGATATGAGTATCGTTCAAGTTCTCAGCACTGGATCAGCTAGCGAATTTAACGGGCGAGGGGTCATAGGCCTGGAGTTCCGAGCACAGGACGGCATCCATTACGGCTATTTTGATATTAGTGCTGGACGTGGCTATGCAGGTATCACGCTTTATGGCTGGGCGTGGGAAACGGAACCGGGAAAGGCGATTTTCGCAGGTCAGGTGCCAGAGCCATCCTCATGGATTCTGGCGGGTGTGGCTACAGCCTCCCTTCTGCTACTCCGCCGAAGAGAATGAATCCCACACCACAACGCTTCACCGCCGATCCGGGAGCATATTTCACCATCCAGAGTTCGCCGGACCTAGTAACTTGGACGGACGCGGGGAATGTCCTCGCCGAGACGGTCACGAACTCCGTGGTGGTCACTTCCGCAGTTACTAATAACAAGCTCTTCTGGCGCATGAGGAGAGGCCAATGAACCGACTCCTACGAATTGCAGGTATTACAACCGCCGTGGCTTTTTGCCCGGCGGCTCATGCAGCGGTTATGGTCACTACATTGCCTGCACCATTAGAAATACGAGAAGAGTTCTCCGGGAGATATGATCAAGTTGATGTAGACAATGATGGTGCAATTGATTTTACATTTGGTAGCGAATTTTCATTTGTTGGCCTTCGAACGGAAAAAAGTAATCGAGCTATAATTACGCTTGATCCATTACCAAACATCGGTGGACCTCCCTATCAAATTTCTCCCGGTTCAATCATTGGAGTTACTCTACCGTCTTCAGGATCAGTTTATCCGATTTGGGCGTCTTCTGATTCCCTAGAAGGTTTCGTATCGCCAGGTGAAAATTTATTTATGGGGATAGTTCAGGTTCTTAGCACAGGCTCTAATAGTAGTTTCAATGGCCGCGGTGCAATCGGGATTGAGTTCCATGCCGCCGATGGAATTCACTACGGATACATCGATATTAGTGCTGGACGTGGCTATGCAGGTATCACGTTTTATGGCTGGGCGTGGGAGACAGAGCCGGGAAAGGCGATTCTCGCAGGTCAAGTGCCAGAGCCATCGTATTCGATCTTATTCGTGATGAGCCTCTTCACTCTACTGGCGAAACGTAAGCGGCAATGACGGCAGTGATTCCTCCTTCTCTTCCCTTCGATGTTCAAAAAAAGGGGGCGCAGGTGACATCACCCACG
>JANORE010000607.1:0-2938 GCA_031415155.1 Akkermansiaceae bacterium
CTTTACGCTGACTTGGCTGAAACAAGGTGCAGGCACTCAACAGAACAAAAAATAGAGTTATAGGAATGATGATAAATTTGATAGTAAACATATTGTTAGTGGGTGATGTGCGGCGAAGTTGTGGCTAGGAAACTTACAACCGCAAGTCTGTGCTCCTTGAGGGCAAATCCAGCGAATGGGGAAAGCAGCACGGAGGGAATCCGTGCTGCCTTGGGTCGTTTAGTTAAAGTAAAACTTAAGTCCTAGATTGACCTGTTTCTCAAAGTCTGAATCTCCATTGGTCGTCCAGCCGCCACCGACCGATGCCGAGATTGCTAAATTGGAACGAATGAAATATTTAACTCCGGCATCAAGATCTAACAAGCCGCCATCATCCCCTGTGTTTGGGCGGACGTAGCCAGCAGTCGCGCGGATGAATGGAACCCATTGCGTTCCTGTGAGGAAATTGTATTCCGCAAATAGGCCAGCGCGGAGATCAACGTCACCATCGATACCACTGATGCCAGCCTCGCCGCCGAAGAGCCAGTTAGGCGTGAAAAAGCGACCGTAGCTGATGTCGAAGCTATAAACGGTATCTTCTTCCCAGTTAAGTCTTCCGCTCAGGCCGAGTTCTTGCACGCCTGTGTCTAGCATGGGTAGCCCGCTATCGGACCGACTGCTGCTATTGTCAGTCGTCGTGAGCGAGCCATCTTTAGAAGAGGTGGTGGCGGCGGTGGCTGAACTGATTGCGACGATGCTCAGTAGAGCGAGCGTTCCGAGTGAGTTCAGTGATTTCGTTATAGTTTTCATTTGATCGTATATTTTCGTGTTTGGTCCCTAAGAAGAAATTGATTCTATCTTACGCGGATGTAAGAACACTTAACGATCAAGGCTACTTGAGATATAGGGCGAAACCCTACTTTTGAAATCTATCTGTAAATGATGCAGTCACTCGCTACGCGAGTAGGCGCAGGGCATTCAAGATGACTATGGCTGCGTCGGGCTTTTTTGATCCCGCGCTTCGCGCGGACGAGTGTGTTGTCCTGATTGATCGTTCCGGCAAAGACCTCGTCGCCGAGCTTGCGCTCCACGGGCACTTCTTCGAGCTGGTCACCGCGCTTGACGAAAGCCGTGCGCGGCATGGGTTTTCCTAGTACACCGACAACATTGCGGGCACGATCGTGGTGCTGGGGTATTGGCAGGAAGCATTCCCAGAAGCGGAAAACTCGCGGCGATGATTTTGTGAATCACCACCGCGAGAATTCATTCTACTGGTTTTACAACGGGTCTCGGAGGCTTACCAAATCCAGTCGATTTTAATCTGGTTATCGACGGAATAGACTCCTCGTGCCGCCCAAGCGATGCGGTCCGCTTCATCTCGTTCAAAGTAATTCCGAACTCTTCCCGTGAGGATGACTTTGCTGCCATCGGTCTCGACATTTACGTGATCGGAATCGAAGAACCAGTTGCGATCCATCGCATCGTTGATGTCGTCTTCGATGTCGTCGGCTTGGAGGACTGGTTTGATGGTGATTTTGTTAGTAACGCCAATGACACCAGCAAGATACTTGAGTGTGCTCTCGGCAGTTGTTTTTTGGAACATCCATTCGACTTCGCCTTCCAAGGTGATCCAGCCATTGTGTACGGTGATTTTCACGGCCTCTTGGACAACCGCTTGGCACCATTTCATGTGGTGGGCGGCGGCTTGAGCGATGTCGCTATCACTGTGTTGGGTGGAGCTGCCGAGTTTGACGGTGATTTCATCGGCGATCGCGCTGACTCCATTTACACGTTTGGTGGCACGCAGGGCGTTCCACTTTTCATGATAACTCGTGACGAAGCCATTGAGGGTGACGACGCCCTCGTGGACGAGGACGCCGATGTCGGTGGCTAGGACGCTCGGCTCGTATTTGAGTTCGGCTAAGACGTCGGCTTTGATTTCTGTATCGGATTTTGCGGTAGCTGTGTTCATTGTTTTGTTTGGTTATTCAGTCGTTTGTTACGGCTGAACTTGCAAGTTAGGTGGTCTTTCCCGATATCCAAATGGGGTGATACCCGACTCGGGCCGGGGGCTGATTTCATCGGGTAGAGAATGAGGTCTGCGGTGTGGAATTGATGGTTCGACTGCGGAAGCGAAACCATTTTTCAATTTCCACGGCAATATAGACCACTGTTGCGACGCCCACGATACGCAGCCAGGCCCAGCCTGAAAGCGACGCACTGTGGAAGAGTCGGTGCATCACTGGCGCGTAGGTGAAGAAAAGCTGCACCGCTACCATCGCCAGCGAACCGATGATTAGCCAACGGTTTGTGAACAGCCCGATGGCGAAGGCGGTGCGATGCAGCGAGCGGCAATTGAAGATATAGAAAACCTGAATGAATACGATGACGTTCACAGCTACGGTGCGGGCTACATCATCGCCGGTTTTCTCCACCCACAGTTCCCATAGAAAAAGGCCGAGTCCACCAGCCACCATGATGAATGATACGAGTCCGGCGCGTGTGATCAGGCGCCATGAGAGCAAGGGGTGCTTCGGCGGGCGGGGTGGGCGGCTCATGACGTCGCCGTCCTTCGGCTCGAAGGCTAACGAGAGGCCGAGCAGCGTGTCGGTGAGATTGATCCAGAGGAGCTGTAGCGGCAGGAGAGGAAGCGGCAGGCCGAGGAAGATGGCAGTGAGAAGCATCAACGACTCGCCGAGATTCGTCGGGATGATCCAGACAATGAACTTGGTGAGGTTGTCGAACACGCCGCGACCTTCTTCGACGGCGGCTTCGATGCTGGCGAAGTTATCATCAGTGAGGATCATCGCCGCCGCGCCTTTCGCGACATCGGTGCCGCTGTGACCCATGGCGACGCCGATATCGGCTTGCTTCAGTGCGGGGGCGTCGTTCACGCCATCGCCAGTCATCGCGACGATGTCGCCCCTGGCCTTCAGCGCCTGCACGATGCGCAGCTTCT
>JANORE010000608.1:0-5878 GCA_031415155.1 Akkermansiaceae bacterium
AGTGCAGCATATTTCTCGACAGTAACTTTTTTGCGCGCATTGCGTGCGATCCAACTTTTTTTAGCCATAATTCGGGGCACAGGTGTTGCGAGATGAGCCGGAGGTTGCAAGCCCAAAGTCGCCTTTTTTCGAATTTCCTGCGATGGAACCCTAAAATCAACCGTCCGAGGCGATCAGCGCATCCATTTCTCGCCGCAAGAGATCCACCAGCTCGTCCGTCTCCGGGCCTACGCGGTCGAGCCAGAGTCGAACATCTTCCTGTTTCCTCATCGCTGGCACCACGGATTTGGTGAGGCGGTGGGTGGGGATGAAAAGCTTGGCCTCTTCCAGTGTCGCCAGACTGAAAAGCCCGCCATAAAACCAAGGTTTCGGGTCGATTTGTCGATCACGGATGCTGCACATTCCGCGAGCGATTTCGCAGGATTTCAAGAGCCGCCCGTCATCGAGATCTCCGAGATACTGGAGCCAAGCCTCAGCGTGATCATTGAGATTACTGCGGACCACCCACGAGCGATTGACTCGTTTCACCCAATCAAGGGCAGGCATGGTCGCGTGATGATCCATTGGCGGCTTATTCTTCCTTGAGCCAATCACCCGCTAAAATCCGCTGATTTTCACTCACCATACCGAGCCATTCCCAGACCCAAGCCGTGAGCGTTTCGCTATTTTTCTGCATCACCGTCGTCTGGACACGGCGGTATTCACTGCCTTGGATTTCGCCAACGGAGAGGCCCTCGAAAACATCGAGAGCAACCAATAATTCCGGCTGGACCGAGTAAACCTCGCCGGAAATTTCATCGCCCGAATCATCAAGCACCAGACCGGGATACCAGTCGATGCGATACATACGGCCAGTGATCGTCCCCGCAGAAATGAAATTTGCTCCCGCCATGCGAAAGTGATTCGAGCCGCCGCGACGAAGCGTGCCGTAAAGGAAAACGAGCTGTGCCGGCTGTTCCATCGTCGAGAAGGAAAATTATAAGTTCGGTCGATAGCCAATCTCGTTATCGAGAGCCTGCTTGAGATCATCAAGACCCAGCTCCGTGTCAGCAGAAATCGGGATAATGTCGATCTTCGGGAAACGATTGCGGAAAATTTCTAAGTTCTCATCGGCACCTTCCAGATCCATCTTATTCGCAATAATCTTCCACGGGAAACGCGCGAGTTCATCGTCGTATTCCTTGACTTCCCGGCGGAGAATTTCCAAGTCAGAGATGGGATCCCGGCCTTCGCTGCCTGCCATGTCGACGACGAAAAGCAGGACACGGCAGCGCGTGATATGGCGGAGGAATTCGTGACCTAGCCCGCGGTTTTCATGCGCCCCTTCGATCAGCCCAGGAATGTCGGCAATCGTGCAACGACGGTAGCCAGAGAATTCCACAACACCGACGACGGGTTGCAGGGTGGTGAATGGATAAGAGGCGACCTTCGGTTTTGCGGCCGAGAGTTTTCCCAGCAATGTAGATTTCCCGGCATTCGGGAAACCCACCAAGCCAGCGTCCGCGATCCGGCGCAGCTCGAGATAGAAAACCGACTGCTCACCGGGCGTCCCGAGCGTGTGCTCGACGGGAGTCCGGTTCGTCGCCGTTTTAAAATTCCAGTTTCCTTGGCCTGGCTCGCCGCCTTTACACAAAACAAATTCTTGGCCGACTTCCGTGAGATCGGCGATGGGTTCTAAATCGACGCCTTCTTCGCTACGCTCAAACTCGACGGCTTCTTGGACAGTGACGGCATTACTGCGATACACGACGGTGCCGGGAGGCACTTTGCCAATCACCAGCTTGCCGCTTTTCCCAGTTTTCCGCCCGCCTGCTCCATTTTTTCCGTCCTCAGCGATGAGCTTGGGGTCGTAATGATAAGCCCGAAGATTATCCGTCGATGGATCGACCACGAGGATGATGTCGCCACCCGCGCCGCCGTCGCCGCCGTCGGGTCCACCGCGCGGAACGAATTTTTCACGACGCCATGAAACAACGCCATTTCCGCCGTCGCCAGCTTTTCCAAAAATGCGGATGTGATCAATAAACATGAAGGACACTTGCCAGCCACAGCACTCGGGTCAACGGCAATGGTAAATAATGAAGGGATTTACGCGGAGGCGACACGCCATCTCGCCAGAAGTTCACTCGACACGACGGCATCTTCGGGTTAGTTGGATTCATGAAATTGAGAGTTTGCCAACTACTTGCCGGATGGTTTGCAACCGGACCTGGAGCCGCCGAAGCTCTGCCAGTGAATGCACCGAGAGTCGTCCTCGTGCATGGATTTCTGGAGACTGGCTCCACATTTAAAACTCTGCAAAAACGTTTGGAAAAGTGTGGCTGTGAGTGTTATTTGCCGCGTTTAAAGCACAGCGATGGCCGTGGTGGCTTGGAAAATCTCGCGGTCCACTTGAAGAAAGACATCGATGAAAAGTTCGGCACTGACCAGCCGATCAGCATCGTAGCCTTCAGCATGGGCGGGCTGGTCAGTCGGCATTATTTACAAAATCTCGGCGGTGCCGCGCGGTGCAAAAATTTGATCACCATCGCCTCACCCCACCACGGAACGAACGCGGCCTGGCTTTATCCCTCACAGGGTGCTCAGGATATGCGACCTGGCAGCCAATTTCTCGCGAGTCTGCACGACACCCAGGATTCGCTCGGGAAAATCCCCGTCACTTCTTACCGGACTCGGCTGGATCTGATCATTCTACCCTCGACGAGTTCGGTCTGGGATCGTGCGGAAAACTTGGAGCATCCCGCGCTTTTACACCCACTCATGCTGACGTCAAATCGCGTGCTCGAAGGGGTCAAACAACGTTTATTGGATCCACCATCACTCCACTAAATTTCCAGTTCTCCCCTACCCGCTTGTCGATTTCACCACCGTCAATGAACCCTCACTCATGAGCCAAGACGTCGTTTCACTCCTTCAGCAACTCGTCCGCATTCCATCGGTCAACCCGGACAATTCTCCCGGCACGGACCAGACGGGTGAGGAAAAACTCGCCATCTTTCTGGCCGGGTGGCTGGAATCCATCGGTGCCGAGGTGACTCTCGAAGAGATCCAACCCGGACGGCCCAACCTGATTGCTCGTTTCGCACCACTTGATGGCAGACCGCGCATTCTGCTAGGACCGCATCTCGATACCGTCGGCGTCGGCGGCATGACGATCGATCCATTCGGTGGCGAAATACGTGATGGCAGAGTTTGGGGGCGCGGCGCGTCTGACACCAAGGGGCCGATGGCCGCGATGTTGTGGGCCTTGCATGAAAATCAAAACGTCCTCGCCGATTTACCCGTCGCAGTCGATTTCGTTGCCTTCATGGGAGAAGAATCCTGCCAGTGGGGATCGAAGAATTTCGCGAAACAACATGGCAAAGATTACCAATTTGCCCTCGTGGCCGAGCCGACATCCATGCAGGTCGTCCATGTCACGAAGGGTTCGCTGTGGGCGACTTTACGGGCAACAGGCAAGGCCGCGCACAGCTCGCAGCCTGAACTCGGTGAAAATGCGATTCTTAAACTCACTCGTGCGCTCGACCAACTCGATCACCATCTTGGCAATAAGCTCGCCACTTTCACTCATCCTGTGCTCGGCCGCTCGACGATGAACATCGGGATGATCCGTGGTGGGACGCGACCGAATATTGTGCCTGATTTCGCCGAAGCAGAAATTGACATCCGCATCACGCCCGCACTGGCCGCGGCAGGTGGCGCACTCAAGCTGCTCACTGAAATGATCGCCGATTACGAGCTTCCCATCGAGATCGTGAAACCCACCGAAAACCCGCCGATGGAAACGGCTCCGGATCACCCGATGATCCGGCAGCTACTGGCCACAGCCGCCGGCACCGGTCTGGCGGGTGCGCCGTGGTTCTCGGATGCCGCCCACCTTTCTAACAGCGGGATTCCTAGTATCTGCATCGGTCCCGGCTCAATCCACCAAGCTCACACCGTGGATGAATTCATTGAAATTTCAGCACTGTTAGACGGAGCTCAATTTTTTTCTCACTTCATGGAACAATTGAAATGATCGAATTGCGCGGCGACGAACGCTGAATATTCTGCGGCATGTCATTTGAATGCTCCAATGGTAATTGTGCCACGCCGTCTTGGATGCGGCGGGTTCTGCTCGCTGCTGGATTCTACCACTTACTTTTCGCCATTTGGGTGGCTTGCTGGCCACATCTATGGTTCGACTGGGTCGGCCTCGAACGTCCTAATCATCCGCTGCTGTGGCAAGGAGCTGGCCTCACGCTAGCATTTCTCGCTGCCGGACTCTTCCTCGCGGTGAGAAATCCCACGGAATATTGGCTCATCGTGCTCACGGCCTTTATCAAGTTCGCCTTCGGGACGACGTTTTTTAGCATCGCTCTTTATTACGGGAAAATCCCCCTTCATTCCATCTGGATGATGATCGTCAATGATCTCGTCTGGTTGCCTCCATTTACCGTGATGTTGTGGGTTTGCTTGCGTGCTTACGCGGGAGTGCCGATCAGTCGCACCACGCCATTAAGCATCGCGGAAGCGGCTAATAATTACACACTATCCCATGGGAAAACTCTGGCCGAAGCCTCCACATCCAAGCTCCTCGCCATGGTTTTTCTCAGGCATTTCGGCTGCACCTTTACTCGGCAGATTCTCCGTAGCTTGGAAGCGATCCAGCGCGAGGCGGACGCTCACGGAGCCGAGCTCGTCCTCGTCCACATGTTGCAAAACGGTAAGGAAACCCAGTATCTGGGCGACAACAGCGGCATCGCCCGCATCGCCGATCCACGGTGCGAACTTTATCGTGCTTTCGGTCTCGGGAAAGGTGGCTTCATGGAATTGTTCGGGCCGCGTGTTTGGTGGCGTGGCGCACTTTCTATTTTTAAAGGCTGCGGCATCGGCCATCTGGCGGGCGATGGCCTGCAAATGCCGGGCGCATTCCTGTTTCGTGATGGCGAAATCGTTTCCTCACAACGCGCTCATTCCGCCTCAGATTTACCCGATTTAACCGATCTTTTCCAAGGATTGCCCTTGCCCAACCGCCGTGACACGATGCCCTGATGACATTATGGCTTGGCAAAATCTGGAGCGGAACGGCCCGTCTCTTGGCCATGATCATGGTTGTCTCACTCGTTTCCTGCATCGAGGGGCGCGAGGAAATCTGGATCGAGGCCGATGGTAGCGGACGCGCCGATGTGACGTATTCCCTGCCCGCCGCCGCCGCCCGATTTCAAGGCGGCGAATCTGGAGTCCGTCAATTGATCGAAAACTTTCTCCAGAAAGCTGCGGGGATCACTTCGTCTCAATGCGAAGTCACGACCAAGGGCGACCGCCTGAAAGTTCGTGTCCAAGTGTCGTTTCTATCCGCCTTAAAACTCAAAGAACTCACCCAAGGCGACGCCAAGAAAAAGCTTCCTCCTGCCGCGAGCCACATGGCGGGGAAAGTAACCGCCGAGCTGCACGGACTGGCACTCGACTTCTCCCGCACCATCTCACCCGGCCTCGCCTTGCCGGGATCTGGCTTCATGCCCGCGTCTCAATTTAAAGACCGAGAACTTACCTATATTTTCCATTTGCCGAAGGCTGCGACTGAATCGAACGCCACGAGGATCGAAGACGCTGGCCGCACGCTCATCTGGAATTTCCCGCTCACCGAGGCGATCCAAGGTCCAGTGACGACCCATTTTAAAATGCCACTTCCGATTCCACCGTGGGCGATCGCTCTGGTCGCCATCGTGGTTTTGTTCATCGCATTTCTGTTGGTGATGGGAGCGAGAAATTTATGGCGGTTCGGCTCGCTCCGAGGAAAACGGGAAAAAGTTCGTGTCTAGCTGCATGATTCATGATTCCTATCGCTGCCGTGATGGCCACGAAGGAACGTCAGGTCTGCATCTCCCCGGAACGC
>JANORE010000609.1:0-3263 GCA_031415155.1 Akkermansiaceae bacterium
GCGGCACGCCTTTCCAAAAGCGAGTCTGGCAGGCATTGAATGAAATCCCCGTTGGCGAAAAGCGTAGTTACGGAGAGATTGCTCGCCAAATTGGGGCTGCTGCCGCCGTCCGGGCCGTGGGCACCGCCATTGGCCGAAATCCCGTGAGCGTCATCGTTCCCTGTCACCGCGTGGTTGGAAGCAGTGGTAAACTGACCGGCTATGCAGGCGGCCTGGATCGCAAGGCATGGCTTCTCAAGCACGAGAATCATGACTCGGTCAGTTATATTTTCTCCACTTTTGATTCCGACCCGACTATTTCCTAAATCATGTCACTGATCATTAAACCGAAATCTGAATGTGCCTTCGATCAGCTATCGATGGGTGAAGTCATGCTCCGCCTTGACCCCGGCGAGGGCCGGATCCGTACCGCCCGTAGCTTCGCCGCTTGGGAAGGCGGCGGCGAATATAACACCTCGCGTGGCTTGCGGAAATGTTTCGGTTACAAGACCGCCGTCGTGACTGCATTTGTTGATAATGAAATCGGCCATCTCATCGAGGATTTCATCATGCAGGGCGGTGTCGCTACGGATTTTATCCAATGGCGTGAGGACGACGGCATCGGGCGAAATGTGAGAAATGGACTGAATTTCACCGAGCGCGGCTTCGGGGTGCGCGGTGCCATCGGCAATCCCGACCGTGGAAACACGGCCGCTTCCCAACTCAAGCCCGGCGATGTCGATTGGGATCATCTTTTCGGCAAACTCGGCGTGCGTTGGTTCCACACAGGTGGGATTTTCGCCGCCCTCTCAGAATCCACGGCCGCTCTCACGGTGGAAGCCGTGAAGGCGGCTAACAAATACCGGACCATCGTTTCTTACGATCTAAACTACCGCCCATCGCTCTGGAAAACCATCGGCGGCCTAGCAAAAGCGCAGGAGGTGACCCGGGAAATCGCGGAATACGTCGATGTCATGATTGGCAACGAAGAAGATTTCACTGCCTCACTCGGCTTCGAGGTGGAAGGTGTCGATCACCATATTTCCGCCATTGAGCTGGATGCCTTCAAGGCGATGATCGAAACTGCGGTGAAAACGTTCCCAAATTTCAAAGTCGCGGCGACCACTCTGCGGGGCGTCATTTCCGCGACAGTCAATGATTGGTCCGCCATCCTCTGGCATGAGGGTAAATTTCACGAAAGCCGTAAGTATCCGGGCCTCGAAATCCTAGATCGCGTCGGGGGTGGCGATAGCTTCGCCAGTGGTCTACAGTTCGGCTTCCTCGAATTTAACGATGCCCAAAAAGCCGTCGAATACGGAGCCGCTCACGGAGCACTCGCATCGACGACGCCCGGCGATACGTCGATGGCGACTCGTAAGGAAGTTGAAAAACAAATCAGCGGCGGTGGCGCCAGAGTTGTTAGATAATCGCCACTTGTCTCTTGTTGCCCATCACTC
Organism: Akkermansiaceae bacterium; assembly: GCA_031415155.1. GTDB lineage: Bacteria > Verrucomicrobiota > Verrucomicrobiia > Verrucomicrobiales > Akkermansiaceae > Luteolibacter. Next base: position 1,437 of record JANORE010000609.1, read on the forward strand.
CAGTGTCCAGGCATGGAGAGTCACGAGTGGTTTGAGAATGCTGAGGAAGGCAAAGTTTTTTACCGGGCAAATTACCTTGGTGGACGGTGGACGATCATGACGACGACTCAAAAGCGTGATCCGACATGGACGGATCTTAAACCACCTTCGGAGGCCATTCTCCGCGAACTACGTGATCTTGTTTGGAAAAAATATCAGCGGAAACGTTGTCCGTGGGAACGCGTGGCAGACCTGGATAAAATGCTGGGAGACGAGCCACTACCGAAGCCCGGATCTTAGCAACGCTTGCTGGGAAAGGCTCACGCCAGAGCGATCATAAATGTGGGCTATTCCACACGCGTGGAAGTGGCTCGGCATCGGTAAATATCTTAGGAGTACACGCCCGCTCTTTGATGAAATTAGCCCATTCGTCATTATAGCTTTTGAACCAAGTATTGTGTCGCGAGGTGCTATCAGAAGCCGCTGGTTTTGACTTTTTTTGGCGAGGCAATAATACCGAATTTTGTGAAGTTGCCATGGATGAATTGAAGTTTGTGTTCATGATCAATCGTAATTTAGGGGTTGAATTTTTAGCACCTGTTCCTACACCGTCAGCCTTTTGAGTTCCAGATGTTTTCTTCATTCGAGTCAGGATCGCATTCAAAACCCTAGATTTTTCAATGAAAAATCTAGCTCCAACCTTCGCAAATTTTTAAAAAACCGACTCCAAACTATTTTGGACAAGTTGACTTTTCGGGCTTTCAATGATTTCCCTCGCGATGAAGAAGAAGGAAGGCACCGCGAATCTTGCGAATCCGACGAATCTTGAAGATGATCCATGCCGCAGTCGCAAATCATGAGCTTCTTCATTTTGAGGATTCGCTAGATTCGCGGTGCCTCAATTCTTTAAATTCTGCAGTCACCAAGTTGCGTGTCCAAACCGTCAAAATGAATTTGACGAAACAGTAGATACCTTATGGTTTCTCTGAATCAGAGATAACATCTTGAGAACCGGATCCCCCCTTTCTTTGCCCGTGAAAGGGGTTGGAAACCCCTTCTCCCGATCACATCGAAATCCAGCGATCATGAACGCGCGGCAGCTATTTAAAACCAGCCCTTTTTGTTCTTGATGTAGGTATTTACAAAATCCTCATCGGTCTTGGTGAGATAGATGATTCCCTCGATGATGCCGAGGATACCACCGATACAAACCAGACTGAGAAGTAACTGGATGACGCCTTCCTTGGTGTATCCGAGATAGAACTTGTGGACCCCGAGGCCACCGAGGAGGATCGCAAGCAGGCCAGCAATTAATTTTTTCTCGGCTCCAGGGAGCTGATTTCCTGTCGAATTCGGAGCGGAGGGAATAGGTTCTGTGGACATATTCCAAGACATCTACTAAGCCTTTCCTGACAAGGCAAGCTCCAAGCACGATGAAACCAAGAATCACTCTCGCAGAAACTCAACTCTCAGACGGAAACACCCTTACTCTTCAAGAGCACGACGGGAGAAAATTTCTTCTGGTCCATGGCCAGCAAATTTGTGGACCGGCCACCAAGGCTGCCGAGGAAGAACTCGCCCGTCTTGCTTGTGCCCCGTTCCGCCCGGCACGCCAACCGCAAATCTGGTTCGCGGGTCTGGGTCTCGGCCACGCCCTCGCCGCAGTGGCGAAAGAGCTTCCGCAGAAACGGGCGAATTTCATCGTGGCCGAGCCACTTGCTGCGATTCCAGATTGGCACCGCCAGCATATTCTCGACAGCCCATTGCTAACGGACTCGCGAATTTCCTTGGAAAATGACTGCGGCCCGCAAGGTCTCATCCGTCACGCAGGCTTGCTCCACGCCATTC
>JANORE010000610.1:0-4830 GCA_031415155.1 Akkermansiaceae bacterium
GCTAGCGGCATCGGCAAAGCCATCGTCAAACGCCTCGCCGCTCATGGCGCGAAGACCGTCGTCGTCGACATCAATCAGGGCAATGCCGACAAGACTGCCGCGGAGATTCGCGCCAATCAAGGTCATGCCATCGCGATCGGATGCAACGTCACCGACAAAGTTGAAGTCCAGGCGATGGTTCAACAAGTGCTGGACAAACACAAGCAGATCGACATCTTGATCAACAACGTCGGCATCGTGCGTGACAACTACATCACGAAAATGCCGGAGGAAGATTGGGATCTGGTCATCGACACTAACCTCAAATCGTATTTTCTCTGCTCGCAAGCGGTGGCGCCGCATATGCGTGAGCGTGAGTACGGACGTATCGTCAACGTGTCTTCGCGGGCTTGGCTCGGCAACGTCGGTCAGGCGAACTACGCCGCGGCTAAGGGTGGCGTGGTGAGCTTAACGCGCGTGCTCGGCTTGGAACTCGGCGGAGATGACTATGTGACCAAGCCTTTCTCGCCACGAGAGGTGGCGGCACGAGTGCGGGCGATTTTGCGGAGAAGCGGGCCATGTGCCGTCATGGAAAAGGAGTACCAACCCACGGCGCAGGGCAAGGAGCTTAGTCTGGACGACTTATCCAAGCGAATCATCTATGGTGGCTATCGGCTGGATTTGACGGCACACGAGTTTAAGCTGGCTGCCGTGCTGATCCGGCATCCTGGGCAGGTTTTTTCCCGAGAGCAATTGCTGGATCATGCTTGGGAAGATCCAGGCGCGGTGACGGATCGGACGGTGGACGCTCATATCAAAAGCCTTCGTGCCAAGCTGCGTGCCGTGGAACTGGGCGCGGAAGAGATGATCCAGACGCGGCGTGGGCTAGGCTATGTCTATTCACCCGTAGAAAATTGAGGTATGAGGCTGACAAGGATCACTCTGCTTATCATCGCTCTCATTATCGCATCTGGGTTTAATCTATTGGTGAGAAAGCAGTTGGGAGATGTGGAGCCACAGCTTTTCCAAGCGACGGAGGAAGCGATGGTAGATGTGGCGAATATCATGGCCTCGTTCGCGGAGCGGGAATTCCCAGAAAGAAGTTTTCGGCCTCAGGCTTTTTCTGAGGCGATGGCATCGGCTCACAAGCGAGAAATCAAGGCCGCCATTTTCCATCACTCGAAGGAAAAGATGGGGATCGACTTGTATATCACGGATACAACTGGGCTGGTGATTTTCGATTCAGGTCACCCGGAAAGAGTCGGGCAAGATTTCTCCGAAAAACGGGATGTCTACCTGACCTTACGTGGGAAATACGGTGCACGGAGTAGCCGGGTCCATGAGGAGGATGATACGAGCTCGGTGCTGTATGTCGCCGCATTGATCGGTGAACCGAGCCACCCACTCGGCGTGCTGACGGTCTACAAGTCACAGGCCGATGTATCGCCGATCATTCGGCGTCGAGTTTCTGAAATCTGGTGGGGCACAGGCTTGGTCGGCGGGGGGATTTTGTTGTGCGTGGGGGTGGTTTTCATTTGGCAATATCGGCCCATCAGCAAGCTCACGGAATATGCGCGAGAAATCGAGCAGGGGAAGCGTTCGCCACTACCGTATCTTGGCCTGGGCAAGGAGGTGAATACTTTGGCACGGGCGCTGGAGTCGATGAGGGAATCCCTCGAAGGACGGCAGTTCGCAGAGCGCTATGTGCAGACTCTAACGCATGAAATGAAAAGCCCGCTGGCGGCCATCCGTGGTGCGGCAGAACTACTGAATGAGGACTCACAACCGATGCCAAAGGCAGATCAAAGGCGGTTTCTCGATAACATCCATGCGGAAACGCTGAGGGCAGATCGGCTGTTGACGAGACTGCTCGAACTCTCCGCACTGGAAGGAAAAACGAAACTTGAGGGCTCGGAGTTGATCGATTTCCGGGAGGTCGTGGAACGTGCCGTTTCCCAAGCGAAGGCGATGGCGGATCTCGCCGGGGTCAGGCTTTCGCAGGGCGGATATGACAAGCCGATGATGGTGCGTGGCGACTCTTTCGTGCTGAGAGCCGCCGTCACAAATCTGTTGGAAAACGCGATTGATTTTTCACCGAGCGACCGGGAAGTCTGCATTGCGCTGGAGACGGCAGCAGGATTTCACCGAGTTCACATTTCAGATACCGGAGAAGGGATTCCTGAGTATGCGCGTGAGAAGGTGTTCGAGAGGTTTTTCTCGTTGCGGCATTTACGAACCGGGCGAAAAGGGACTGGCCTAGGGCTGACTTTGGTGAAGGAAGCGGCAGAACTGCATCTTGGAAAAGTGTCCTTGGGCACCTTGGAAAAAGGAGGGACACGCGCGACCTTGGAGATTCCCGCAGTGTGATTCTTGCCCTCATGCTATTATTCTTCGTTTTTTCACAAAGCCTTCATCAAATCATCACCAGCAGCAGTTCTCTTCGGTGCATCCGATGCGCCACCTGCTCTCTCCTTCCACCCAGAGTCTTGAAGCTCCTTCACCAAGAGAGATTGCTCGCACGGCCTTCGTCACGCTGCTGGGTTTTGGAATCTATGGGCTGACCGTGGGCTATTGGCGTTCACCGATCATGGGGATTTATGTGGCGGTAAAAATGCCGCTCCTGATCGCGCTGACCTTGGCTGGTAATGGTTTACTAAATGGCTTGTTCGGCCTGCTTTTGGGAAGCGGGCTTGGATTCCGGCAGTCGTTGCACGCATTGCTCAGCGCATTTGCGATCTCGGCTTTGATCCTTGGTTCGGTCGCTCCGGTGACGTTTTTCCTCGCGCTAAATGTGCCTGAGGTGGACTCAAAGCAAGCGGTGGCCTCGCACTCCGCGTATCTACTGGCGCATACTTTTTTGATCGGCTTGGCGGGCCTGGTCGGGGTGATCCGCTTGCAGAAACTTTTAGAATCCTATTGTAACTCGAAGACGATTGCCCGCTCAACACTCGGCGCTTGGATCGCCGGGAATGCGTTTCTTGGGATGCAGTTCTCCTGGGTGTTAAGGCCGTTTTTTGGATCGCCGGGGCTAAAGGTAGAATTTCTGCGTGAGGATGCCATGCATGGCAGTTTTTACGAAGCCGTATGGATCGCCCTGATGAGGGTCTATGCGAAAACTCCCGGTGGCTGGGTTCTTCCAAGCGTGGCTGTCATATTGATCACCGGTTTCATTTTTCTCCTCTATCAATACCAAAAAAGAAAATTACCCCATGAGCGAAAATAACGAAACAACATCCACGAATCCCTCAATCACCCCTGTGTCGCCGCCGCGGATTCCCCATTCTCTTGCACCGCTGCCCTCCAACCCGAGCATCCGCGATCTTTTCGAGGCATTGCTGCGGAGACCGGCGGAGTTGGCAAGTCACCCGATTTGTGGCGAACGCTCCACCATTCTTACGTTTGCTGCCATTGCAGTGGTCTCCATCGCGGTCTTTGGTCTGATATTAGGAACCTTCGCTTATGGAAATCAGCTTTGGGCAGCTCCGCTGAAATTGGCGGGAGGGCTTATATTCGCCGGCTTAATTTGTTTTCCCAGCCTCTACATTTTCTCAAGCCTCGCTGGCTCTACGGTTTCTACAGCGAAGTTGGGCGGCTTTCTTGGCGGAATGTTAGCACTTGCGGGATTATTGCTTCTCGGCTTCGCGCCGGCCTTGTGGATTTTTGCACAAGGAACGACATCCTTTGGGTTTATGGGATTTTTAGCACTCGCTTCATGGTTGGTCGCCTTGGTTTTTGCATTCCGTTTTCTTGGAACGGCGCTGCGCCAAACGGGAGCGAGTCAGAATGGACCACTCCTCGTTTGGTTCACCATCTTCTTACTGGTCACGCTCCAGTTATCGACGAGTTTGCGCCCGATCTTAGGTCACTCCGAGAAATTCCTATCGACTGAGAAGAAGTTTTTCCTTCATCACTGGAGTGAAATGTCGGGAGTGTCATCGGAGCAGCCTATGGAGGATGCGGAGAAAGTGGAACCGTAAGCTTTGTAAATACGGTCGGCCATCAAATCTAAAGAAAGGTCTTGACGTGACTTCACATCACCTTTTCATTCCGCCCCGCCCGTGATTTCTCGCGGTGCCCCTAGAATAGGTGGGGTATATCCTATTTTCTGACACAAGCGCTTTTATTCTCATGCCTTCATCTAACCCTTCTCCCAAGAAAACCGTGGTAAAACCTAAGGTAAACGTTCCTGTAAAGGCTAAGGTTTCCAAAGACGAGAAGGCGACAGCAGAAAAACCCGTGGTCATCACGAAGGATGCCAAAGCGAAAAAGTTGACCATCATCGTTCCTGCTTCGAAAGCTGCGGCTCCCGCAAAGCCAGCAGTGATCGTAAAAACGAAGGAAATCGAGAAATCCAAGTCCACCAAATCATCCGCTCCCGAAAAATTAGGAAAAGAGACCAAGGCAACGATCGAGTCGAAGACCACCAAGGCATCCGACACTCCCAAACGCCGGATCGACACCCCGGAAATTCAGGAAAAAATCCGCGAACTCATTAAACTCGCCAAGGAACAGGACTACCTCACCTACGACGACATCAATGAAATTTTACCCAACGATCTAGTCGATCCCGACGATGTCGAGGCCATCATGGAGCGACTCCGGAACATGGAGTTCGACATCATCGACGCCTCCGAGGTGGATCGCTACAAAGACAAAAAGCGCGATGATGGCGACGGTGACGAGGAGGACGTCAAGTCTGACCAGAAGCTCGATATCCTCGACGACCCCGTCCGGATGTACCTCAAGCAAATGGGCCAAGTCCCACTGCTCACTCGCGAACAGGAAGTAGAAATTTCCAAGCGCATCGAGGATGCAGAAGTCGAAGTCGCCCGCCATCTTCATCTGTTCGGC
>JANORE010000611.1:0-1846 GCA_031415155.1 Akkermansiaceae bacterium
TTGCCCGAGCCGATGCCCCCGGTGATCAGGAAATTTTGACAGCCTTCTTCAATCGTTAGTTCGTCCTGCAAAATCGAAAACATGAGATTTCCGGGAGCGATACTTTTCCGCATCAATATTAGCAAAAGACCGATAAGCCCAGCTAACAAAGCACACGCAAAGAAAAGCGACGATCCAAACTTGAGACAAAGAGCTTCTAGCGTTTCAACCAGCGGCTGGATCTGCGGGATGTTGATGTCCATGAATCAATCAGCCTCTCACTTCGGATATTGAGAGGTGCTGGCACGATGACCTGAATCTCTCTCTGCTTGGAGTTGCTTCTCTTTATATTGGTGCATCGCGTAGCCACCACCCAGCAGGCTAATTACAGAAACAATCACCATCGGCAGAAGGCTTCCTGCTTTCTTGGGAGCTTCGGTCGCGAGTAGATTTTCAGCGAAGCGTTGCTGGTTTTGCTCAAAGATCGCTTGCCGCTTTTCAAAGCCATCAAGAATCACTTTGGTTTCTTGGCTGACGGCGGACTGGAAGATGAGTCGCTGTTCTTCGCACACTTCCCTGAATTCGGCTAACAACTCGGCTTCTCGATCAACGATTGAGGAATGTGCATCGATCAAAAAGAGCTGCGCCATCGCGTAGATCGCAGGGGCACTTTCGGGATGACCGCTTGCACACTTTTCCCACGCGGCTTTGAGCTTTGCTTGCTGAGCGGGAGTTTTCTTTGCGAGGAGCATTTCAAGCGCGTTTTCAGAATCGGTGGGGCTCATAAGTCAAAGACTGGACCGCTCGGCCTTTGGTAAATTTCAGGAGCTTGCTGTCGCGTCGTTTTCTTTTGGATCAATCCCAAATCTGGAATGAGTAACCGCGCCATGTCTTCGCATCCGGTGAGCGCGAAGTTTTGCCACAGTTCTAATTCAAATTGGGCGACAAGTCCGACTTTCGAAATCGCTTCAGAGATAGATAGGCGTCGCCCTTCTGCTTGCACGACTCTGTCGATTTCCTCGAATGCAAATCTCGTCATTTGCGGTAACAAAAATTCACCTGCACCTAATTCTTTGAGGCGAAGCCCGATGCTTGATTTTGACCATTGCTCCGGGTCAATGAGTGCCTTTGGCCCAGGCTGGCGGATCACTAACCAATCGACTCGCTCACCTAACACTTTAACGCATTCAATCGCTGATTCGCGCGCGGCGGTATCATCCACCGGAAAAATCAAGGCAGTTAGGCGGATGCCTGATGCGGTAAGCAAGTTGAGTCCATTTCTCTCGGTGAGTTGCTTGAGCAAAAATGCGGTGCTTTGTGCAGGAAGGTCGCAAAGAATCAGTGGAATCTCTACCTGGCTCACGCCATCCATGAACCGCACCCAACCTTCTTCGCTTTTGACTGCTTCGGGAAATACGGTGGCAATTTCCAGATAGCGCTGGCTGAGGGTTTGGTGTTCGTCATCAAGATCAAAAACCGCCGCATCAATTCCCGCAAAATCACACCAAGTCACGATGGCTTCGGCAGCGGTTGACTTGCCGATTCTACCCGCGCTCTGCGGGGCAAGGATCAAACGCTTTTTCACCGCGTTGAAGCTAGTTTGCGGACTACTGTTTTTGCTCATTTCGATATTTGTTAGAATTTTTCATGATCTTGATTTCCAGTTTTGGCGGCCTCGCTGATTCATCCAATCGGTCGGCCAAGGGTTGGGTTTTAGAAATCGGGCGGGGAAAATCCACAGGGGAAATGGTGGAAATGACTCCCCTGCCCTGCTGTGGGTTTTGCGAGAGAGAAACATCGGGAAGAGCAGATCTCTTTTTCTCGGCTCTCAGCCAAGTTTGGCAAATACGATACAAAGAGGATTTAG
>JANORE010000612.1:0-4324 GCA_031415155.1 Akkermansiaceae bacterium
GGAGGAAACGGTTGCCGCTCATGCGACAGACTTCGCCAGTAGCTAGAAGGCTCGCCGTTGTTGTAAACCGAAACGGGTTCACTCTCGTTTGGGACCGCAGTTCCGCCTCGGGCTGCTCTCCACCCCGTCTCGCGACGACGCCGTTGCCTCCGGCTGCTCTCCCGTAGCTCGTCTCGGGATGACTCAGACTTTCACTGGTTGATTTCATGTATGTGCGTTCGCACTAGCCCAGGGCAACGCCCTGGGTAGAGAAATCCTAGGGAATTCAAGCCCTGAAGGGGCGAAATTTGATGCGCCACCTCCTGAAAAGTTCCGCCCTTTCAGGGCTAAACTATTGCGTCCACCCATTACCCAGGGCGATGCCCTGGGCTATCGCATTTTACCCCGTTGGGGCAATCCTGCCCGACGTTTTCCACAAAACATGAAGCGCGGCAGTATAGAATGATCAGCCCCCACTTCAGCCCATTGGCATCGCGTGAACCCAGTCGAATTATTTAGTAGCCAAAAACGGAATAATCGGTCTTATTTGGTCGTCTCTCTAATAAAAATATTTCTCGTGAATAATTTTGAAGATAGGCATTTGTAACAAACCTAATACAATATAAGAAAATGAAAAAGAAATTGCTTATTTTATCCTCCTCCCTAGCAATCGCTAGCTTCTGCCAAGTCTCGCATGGTGCGGCATTACTCATCGACGCCTTCTCAGGTGGAGATCCACTAAGCACAGCAGATTGGTCGAATGCGGGTGTCGTGGAGAGTTTGGCTGGCGGCGCTGGCGGAACATTCACGGGCGGTGGCTCAATTTTCAATATCGGTGGTGGAATAAGCTACTCGAATTCCGCATTCAGTGGCGGTTTCAGCGCAAATACGTTTCCTGGAAACATCATGCTCAACGGTTATTGGTATACCAATGGTGGAGTAGTCACCACGGTTTCTATCGGTGGATTTGAAACAGCAGGTGTCCCGAATACGATCACATCTTCACTGAATACGATGACTGGTAACACATTCACCATCGCCGCCGATACTACCTACAGACTGTATCTCTTCGGCGCAGGTGACAACAACGGACAAAATACGACATTCACTTTTGATGGTGTGGATAAAACAACTAACACGAATATCGTTGGAACTCCTGCGAATGATAATCACTTCGTCACTTATGACTTCGTAACTCCATCGAACTTGGCTGGCTTCACGATTCCGTTTTCGTTCCAAAACCCGAGTAATACTGCCACCTTCAATGGTCTGGCACTGGTCGCCATTCCAGAGCCTTCGAGCTCAGCGATGATTCTTGGTGCTGTTGCCTTGGCTGGATTCACCAGACGGCGCAGAAATGCTTAATTACCCGTTGTAAGTTTTTTGGACCAAAGTTCGTGATTGCATCGCAATCACGAACTATTTTTTTATAGAAGATAAATTGCAGGGGTTGCGTATGTATTCAATCAGACCAAAAGTGATCAAACCCAAAAAATCCATGACGCCTATCCCCGCTTTTTTAATCGCTATGATTCCTTGCGCGCTGTTCGCACAAGATCCCACAAAAACGGCGAATGCGGGAACCGATTCAAAATCCTCTGATCGATTCCATCTCACTCCTGATGAATCTACCATGGCCTTGCGTAACCCTCTCATGGGATTCCGCCCTAGTGCCGACCCTTGGAATTTTAGCAAGGAATACGCCTCCATTGCCCAGTGCTACATCCGATGGAGCGAAATCGAAAACCATGAAAACGATGGCATTCAGAAGATCAAAGACTTTTGCGACCAGAAATGGGCGAATGTCGCGAAACAAGGGGTAAGAATCATCCCTCGCGTGTATCTCGACTGGGATGGCAAACCCGGTAACCAATATTGGCCTGCCGATATGACAAGTGGTGACTACACGAGTGAAAAGTTTAAAGAACGACTCGCTCGATTGATCGCTCGACTCGGTGAATGCTGGGATAAAGACCCGCGAGTGGCATGGGTTCAGTTGGGGATCATCGGTCGCTGGGGCGAACACCATAGCCCTTCACCCTCGGCGGAAATCCAGAAATTGATGGGCGACGCCATCACTGCGGCCTTTCCCAACAAGAAAGTTTTGGTCCGCCATCCCAATGAATTCAACGATTATCAAGTCGGCATTTACTGGGATTCTTGGGCACACCACAACGAGATGGATAAGAGCAATCAAGGACTCGGCATCAAAACCTCGAATCAAGCCACTGGCCGTTGGAAAACACAGCCCATCGAAGGTGAACTCGCCTACCGACTGGGAGATTATAAAATACAACCCGGCGACAATCCAGATGACACACTCGCTGACCCGGTCCACCGCGATTTTCTACTCGATACCATCCGCAGCCTTCATTGTTCTGGCCTAGGTTGGCTGTCCGATTACGACCCAGCAAAACCAGATGTCCAAGCCGGTGCGGATGAAGTGCAGAAAGCGTTCGGCTATCGCTTCGTCATCACCCACATCGACAGCCCACGACGTGTCGAATCCGACTCCACTCTCGACCTCTCGTTTTCCGTAAAAAACACCGGATCCGCTCCATTTTACGATCGCTGGCCCGTTGAGCTGAGTTTGCTAGACCCGCAAACTCGCTTACCGATCTGGAAGAAAACCCTGGATGACATCGACATCCGACAGTGGCTGCCGGGTGATCAATGGGATGAAAAACAAAATGTCTATGTGTCACCCGCTGCAACTTACACTTTCGACACGAAGATTAATTTACCCGGTAAAGATCTTCTCCCCGATGGGAAATATATCGTGGCCTTGTCCATTCTGGATCCACTCGGGTTGACACCAAGCGTGCGTTTTGCCATTAAGAATTATTACAAAGGCGGACGTCATCCTCTGGCAATGATCGGAGTCGGCGTTGATCTTGGAGGAAAGCATACGGTGAGTTCCGCCACCTTTGATGACGCGAAATTAGATACCGACTACGCCTATGCGACTAAGGCATCTCCCCCACCGAAACCCGTAAAGCCCAAAGTGGCAATACAAGCATCTCCTAAATTGGAATCGGTTAAAATCATCGGAGCCACAAAAGCACCTCGCTCACCAAAATCAGGAAAAACCAATGGACCCTTACTGATTGATTATTATCATGGCGATCACGCCCCTCCGCAATCCTCCGAGTGGAGCGAGGCGGGAGTCACCGAAGATCTAGCAGCCGCTGCGGGCGGAACGGTGAGCGAAGGAGTCATCAAATACTTGACTCATTTAACGACTGTCATTGAGGGGGTAGAAGGAAGCTATCATGGAAAGGCTTTTACGAATAATCTATTAGCCGACTATGCTTACAGCTGGACGCCCTTCACCGTATCTTTCAGTGGATTTGAAACGGATGGGGTTGCGAATACGCTGACCTCTTCACTAGGAACCATGTCTGGCAATCGTTTCACCTTGGCAGCGAATACGGCCTACAGGCTGTATTTATTCGGAGCTGGAGATAAAGATGGGCAGGACTCTAAATTTACTTTTAGAGGGGTCACAAAAATCACTTCCTCAATCATTGAAGGTAGCGAGGCGAACGCGGACCATTACGTCACGTATGACTTCACTACTGGAGCTGACCTGACTGGGTTCACTCTCGAATTCGCTGTAGAACGGAATAATGCCACTGGCACATCTTGCGCATTCAACGGTCTAGCACTGATACCAATGCCAGCGAAATGAATTCGCCTAAGTCGCGATCGCCTTAATGATCCGTAATGATACTGACGTTCATGATGATTTGTAGATTTTGATGGGATAGAATAGAAGTAGGGACAGGGCATTGATTTGCGCCGCCCTTCCTCCCGAACCGGACGGGCAGATCTCAGGCATCCACTTCGCTGGGATTCCACAAATCTTTATGCGCGGTAGCATCATTCGCCGGCAGGACTTTCACCTGTGTGGACTCCAGCTTCTCCAGTGCTCGGTTGGCGCATGCAGTTCAGTTCAACGAAGTATGAACCAAGTGATGATCCAACCAAGAAAGGCGAAAAGTGAAACGCATTTCCAGAAAAGCAGTGGATTTCTTTGGGCAAATGGTAACGGCTCACTGGTCATAAATGCTGGATCTGGGTGCCGTAGATTATGAATGAACTCGGACATCACCTCCTGGCGAATCTCCATGCGGATCGAAATTGCCTTGCGTAAAACGGCGTCCATCCACAGTGGCACCATGGGATTATGCGCGGCGGCAGGCTGGTAAATCAGTGTAAAAAAATCCCGTTGATTCCCGGCGTTGGCCCAGCGCTTTCCGTAGGGATGGTGACCACCGGTGAGAAGATGATAGGTAATAACGGCAATCGAAAATAAGTCCGAGCGCGTCGTGGGAGTTATACC
>JANORE010000613.1:0-10109 GCA_031415155.1 Akkermansiaceae bacterium
ACAACGGCTCCGTAAATGGTGCCTCTTTCAATGATTGCCGTGACGCTTCGGTGCCGAAAAAAACAGGCTGATGACCCGCTGTATAGTTCACCTTGCAGCAAGGCTGATTCGTCCCCTCGTTTTCACCCGTGGTGATTTCTCCATTCGGTCCGATGCCAAGGCCGCCCGGCGCACGCAAGCCGGTGGCGACGACCTCGAACTTTTTCCCATCCGGTGAAATTTTTGCAACGATCCCGTGATGCGGTAAAATCTGATCAAATCCACGTCCGCCGCCACGCACCGGCGATGCTTTGGAAAAATAGAAATTTCCTGCCTTATCCGTTTGGAGATCGAAGGCAAATTCGTGGAAATTTGAGGAAATTATCACATCTCGATTGAAGGTCTTGAAGTGATCGGTCTCACCATCGGCATTCAGATCAATGAGCTGAGTGATCTGATCGCGTCCATGAACGTGGATGATGCCATTCACCACTTTTAGCCCGAGCGTTTCAAAAAGCCCGGAAGCGATGCGCTGCCACTTGAGTTGATTCCAATCGCCCGCCAAGCCACGAACGACCCAGACATCGCCATTCCAAGTGCTCAGTGCGGCGGAGTTTTCATCGATGAAATCGAAGCCACCGAAACGAAGATTCGCTCCCCATGGATTTTGCTTCGGCAATGTCAGAATGTCTGTGGCGTAGGCGGAATTTTTATCCGTTGAAATCTTACCTTTCGTTTCAAGAATCTCCGGATAAAGCGCTGGGCCACCGGAAGTGAGCGCCTTGAAGTCCAGTTTCACTTCGGACTGGGTCGGAGTGCCCTTTGAATAAGTGATTTGAAAAACTTGCGGTTCCTTGTTCTTGGGAAATTTTGCTCGGACTCGGCCAGCATTTTTTGAATCGGGGAGAAGTAGTGCGCCTCCGGTAGTCGTCAGATGAAGTCCTTCCACAGACTTCGCGCTATCTCCATCCATCGTGAAAATTTCCTGATCATCGACGATGCTCAATAGAAGATCTTGTGTGCTGTTAGAGACTTGAAATGAGCGAGTGATCCCTGAACCTTCGCGGGTGATTGCCTCTAAAACATCTGCACCATTGACCGTGTAATGGAAAACGATCTGATCGCCGTGCCGATAGTAGCCGAGGAAGCTCGCGTGTTTCAAATTCCCGAAGCCGGGAATATCGCGTTTGTCCTCGAATGAGCCAGTCGGATCTGCCCAGCCAGAAAATGCCGCTGTATTAAAGAGCTGCTTGTCATTTTGCAGTGAAATCAACGGACCATGATTGCCCATCCAAGGCGTGCCCGCCCAATTCACATCTCCCGAGTAGGCCGTCACGAGGCGCAAAGTTTCCGTGTCGAAAAGCGCCCGCTGTCCCTTGCCGAGATCCAGTAAAATTCCCTTCAATGCTGCGACACGCTTGGTTCCTTGAAACGTATCTTCGAAAGTGTTCGACCAGGCCGGGCCAATCTTCATTTCTTGATACCATTCGGCAGATTGCACCATCACGACGGTGGCAGTAAGACAGGCGAAAATACGCAACATAGCCCGAAACTACGCTTAAAAAATCTTGGGTCTAGCAAACAAGATTAAATTTTACGGAATGATTCACAAAAATCCGGCTTTCCGGTCTGCCTTACCGCCGTTTTACTCGATCCATGATCGACATGCTCGTGCGCCTCTATGACCTGCCAGAATCTCATGCGCTTTACCGTGAAGTGGAAAAAAATGGAGTCACCCTGCGACGTGCCAGAGCTTTCGAGAAACACACCGTCGCCGCTTTCGTGAAGACGAATTTCTCAGAAAAATGGGTCAGCGAAGTGGAAGTTTCCATGACTCGCCAACCGATTGCTTGCTTCATCGCGACGCGGGACAAGCAAATCATCGGCTTTGCCTGCTATGATACGACGCAGCGCGGTTTCTTCGGCCCGACGGGTGTTTCTGAAGTCGCTCGCGGACTCGGTCTCGGCAAAGCACTGCTCTTGAAATCGCTCGAAGCACTGCGCGAAATCGGCTACGCCTACGCGATCATTGGCGGCGTGGGGCCGAAGGAATTTTACGCGAAAACTTGCGGTGCGATCGAAATCCCCGGCAGCGATCCAGGCACTTACGTGGACCTGCTGCCGTGATTCCAGATCTGAGTTACGGCGCTTCAGCAAAGGGCCGGGCGTTGTAGCGGCCTTTGACCTCATCCGGCATCCATGTCCATGGATTCACGCCTTTTTGAGTGAAAACGGCGAGTCCGATCACGCCGACATTCCGCGTGTCTCCATGGCGCATGTTGGCATAGGAATTCATAACGCTGGAAAACTTGAATGCTGCGACGGTGCTGTAACTCGTGCGGAAACCGTCGATTTCTAAAGTCGCTCCCGGCTCAACGATGTAGCCCTTTTTCGAGAACGAAGCGGACCTGCCGTCCATGACGTCGAGTCCATCGACACTGGCGACGATTTCCAGCGCACTTTTAGAACGGTTTCTCACCACAATCGTGTATTGGCTATTCGATTGTCCGGCGACTAATCGGCGGCCACTGTATCCTGTTTTATAAGTCGGGAGAAATCCGATGCCGCCTTTGATGCCCCACTCGACGAGGTTGCCAGCGGCGGTTTGTAATCCTTCGACTCGTTCCTTATACCCAGCCATGGCATCGACTCCTTGTTTGTTGTTATAATAAATGGCGTCGGTTCCGGCGGGTTTTGACGAAGCACGGACGAATGATTTTCCTGAGATGGCGGATCTTTTTTCATCGCCCCAGCCCGTGGCAAGACCGGGACGTTCTGCTCTTCTTGTCGATGGCTCTTCCACCATTTTACTGCGGGCATTGTCGGCGGTAGCACCGAGAGGAGCACCCGCTTCAGGTATCCTTCCGCTCGGGCTCGAACATGAAAAAAGTCCGGTGAGAATAGAACCGGACACGAAGAATCGAATGAGGTAACGTTTCATAGTGCTGGAAAAACAGCATTTGTTAATTCAGATGTCAAATTTTAAATGCACTAAAAACAGCATTTTAATTGCAGTTTCATCAGCAGTTCGTACCGTATCGACATGACACGTTTGGATAAGGGACAACTATCGCGCCGTGAGCGGCAAGTGATGGATATTTTATTCCGTCTTGGAAAGGCCACGGCAG
This sequence comes from Akkermansiaceae bacterium, assembly GCA_031415155.1. Taxonomy (GTDB): domain Bacteria; phylum Verrucomicrobiota; class Verrucomicrobiia; order Verrucomicrobiales; family Akkermansiaceae; genus Luteolibacter. The sequence goes on from JANORE010000613.1 coordinate 3,108, forward strand.
AAGAAGTGCTCAACGAATTACCTGATCCGCCAAGCTACTCCGCGGTGCGTGCTCTGCTGGCCACCTTGGAGGGGAAGGAGCTGGTGCGACATGCCAAGGATTCGCGGCGCTACGTTTATCAACCCACCATGCCGGAAAAAAAGGCGAAGCGTTCAGCTCTCAAACAACTCATCGCCACTTTTTTCGAAGGCAGTCCCGAGAAACTTGTCGCATCGTTACTGGATCCAAAGGACCACCAACTCAGCATCGAAGAAATTGATCGCATCCGCAGCTTGATCGATGAGAAAGCCTAGATAAATCGCCGAAAAATTTTCACCATGCTCGCTACATTATTATTCTCCGTAATTTCTGCCTTATTGGTTTTTCTTGCGGGTCGTCGTGATCAGGCTCGCGATCCACGACTGACTGTATGGGTGTTGATTTTACTGACGAGTTTTCCGATTTTGGTAGGTTTACTGCCAAAGATTGAAATCTTGCCGACTCGTGAAACAACCGGAAGCGTAGAAATTTTTCCTTGGACCGATCTTGTCCTTCTCGTGTGGACGATCGGATTTTGTGTGGCTGGGATTCGGCTCGGCCTTGCGGCGAAGCAGGTTTCTAACTGGCGCAGATCCTCACGATTCTTGGAATGGAATGAGGGTGTCGAAATTCGTGAATTGCCTGTCATGAAAAGTCCGGTGGCAGCGGTCGTGATGCGGCCTGTGATTTTTGTTCCAGAAGGCTGGAATGAGTGGCCGCTGGAAAATCGGCAGATAGTCCTCGATCACGAAATGGCGCATCATCGGCGGCGGGATCCGCTTTGGCGCTGGATTGCAGAGATCGCTTGCGCCGTGCATTGCTACAACCCACTCGTCTTCTGGATGAGGCGACGGCTGACGATTCAGTGCGAGTTTGCTTGCGATGCCTTGGTCTTGCGAAACGGAATCGTGGCGGCTGACTATGCGCGAGTGCTTTGCGATTGTGCCGAAACGAATGCCATCCGAGGTCCGATATTGGCGATGGCAGAGCGTTCGTCGTTGGAATTGCGGGTGATTCGTATGATGAAACCGACTCGTCCGCTCGGCAGCATCGGTTTCCTTTCCTTGGTGGCTCTCACGGTCGCGCTGGCCGGAGTGCTTGGCTCATTATCTCCCCTCAAAAGAGCTACAAATCCGATTTCCCAAGAAGAAGTGGAAGTAAGATGGTCAGCCAATCCATTTCCGGGTGAGGTGGCTTTTGATACTCGATGATTTTTCTTCCGGGATCGGCGTGTTCTACTTCACTCCGCGCATGAAATAACGCATCGCAGTCATTCTCATTATGGTCGTCTGCGCCATGGCCCCTGCCGTTTTCGCGAGCGGAAAAAAGGAAAATAAAGTTTCGGTCTCATTCCACATCGAGACGGATATGAATGACGAATAATTTATCTGACACTTAGACACTTTCCGGGGATCATAGGCCCGCTTGCAGCTGCGAATGACCGTGACCAGATGAGAGATGCTCAATCTCTAATCATGCTTGGCATCATTTATTGTGAAATTTCCGCTAAAAAATTGACAAGACTTCTGAAATTGGCAGATTTTGCCCATGTTACTGCAATTTTCTGTTTCCAATTTCCGTGCACTCCGGGGCTTGCAGACGTTGAATTTGGCTGCGAGCAACCACGATAAATCGCTGCCGGAAAACACGCTGAGCCCGGAGCTTCCCGGTCTGAAAGGGAAGCGCTGGCTCAAAGGCGTCGCGCTTTACGGAGCCAATGCCAGCGGCAAAAGCACGGTAATCGAGGCCATGGAAGCGCTCTCCGACTGGGTGGGACAATCCGCCAAAACCACCGATCCCGAGGAGCCAATCTCATTCGTCGACCCTTTTGCGCTGGATATGGCGTCCTCAGAAGAGCCCGCCGCCTTTGCCATCGTCTTTGCCGTGGGCAAAGTCCGATTCGAATACCGTGTCGCCGCAACGAAGGCACTGGTGGTCCACGAATCCCTGCGGGCATGGCCGTCGAGCAGGGAGCAGATCTGGTTTGAGCGAGATTGGAGCCCGGAGAGAGGCTCCCATGATTTCTCCCCAGACAACCCGGTCGGGCTGCCGAGGAACCGGGACATCGAGCAGCGCACGCTGCGCAACATGCTCTATCTCTCCAAGGCGGTCGCGGAGAACCGCAAGGAAGTCGAAGCGCCTTTCCGCTGGCTGGTTAGCCGGATCAAGTTTATGGACTTGAGCACACGCTCGGGAGTTGGCGGCGGGTTTACGCTCAGTCAGATCGATGGCAAAGGTGAGGCGCTGAAGAATAAGATCATGAAGGTCCTCAAACATGCGGACCTGGGAGTCGTGGAAGCGCTGGCCATCGAGAAGGAGCCGCCTAACGTCGAGACGATGAAGATTCTGCAAGTGGTCGCTCCTGATATGGTCAAAGAGCTAGAAAAGAGCGGGGAAAAGCGCCCCCGGTTTCGAGAGCCGCAGCTTGTCCACCAAGGTCCAGGCAACGCGAAAGTGCCTCTTGAATGGAAACGGGAATCGGCAGGCACCCACCGCTTGTTCGCCTTGATTGGACCTTGGCTCGATATTCTTGAGAACGGCTACACGATCTGCATCGACGAGATTGAGACGAGCATGCACCCGATCATGGTTCGTGAATTACTCAAACTGATCTTCAACGATAGCGAGAACACCGGCGGTGCCCAGGTCATCTTCACCACCCACAACCCGTTATTCCTTGATGGCACCCTGTTGCGCCGGGACCAAGTTTGGTTCACCGACAAGGATGAGGAAGGAGCCTCGCATCTCTATCCTCTGACGGAGTATCAGCCCCGCCAGGACGAATCACTTATTAGAGGCTATATGGCAGGGCGCTATGGCGCGGTGCCCTTCGTTCCCCGTGGCCTGCTGGGGACATTTTCACCCATCGAAGAAGCCGCACCGGACAAGGAGGATCTGGATGGCTGATAACCTTCCTTGGTATAAGGCCAAAGAGCTTGGCCTCGAGCGCAAGGCGGCAGCCGCATTGCGTCCTGCATGCGCATCTCCGGGTGATTCCTTTCTGATCGTTACCGAAGGGACGGTGACGGAGCCTGTGTATTTCGAGTTGCTCCGAGAGTCGCTGCAACTCTCGACCGTCACCGTCAAAGTCATACCAGGGCAGCATTCGGACCCCCGTCATGTCATCCAGTCGGCGGCCAAGGAAGTGAAGGCGCTCGCCCGCCGGGTGAAGAAAAAGAAAGTCGCGGTTACCGAGCTTGAGTCGTTCGACCACGTCTGGGCGGTGATCGATACCGATGTCGCGACCCGGCAGGAGTTCTGGAATGACGTCGTTCAGAAAGCACGGGACCTGAAGGTGAAGCTGGCCCACTCGACTCCTTGTTTCGAATATTGGCTGCTGCTTCACCTCCGTATGACAACCCGGAGTGATCTGATCGACGGCGACACCACCAAGAGCGCTTTCCGCGCTGAGCTGGGGCGAGACTATTCCACTAACCGGGAGACGACCGAGGAGGCCTTTAAATTTCTGCTCCCGAATTGGCCTACCGCTGTGAAAAACGCCCAACAGGTGCGGCAGCATCATAAAACCGGGGGAACCCCTTTCCCGGCAAATCCTTCAACGGAAGTTGATTGTATTGTCTGCGCTATGAACGATTCGCTGCCAATCCATCTCCGGAAAATTCCATGCCGGGAGGCCTGAATCAGACCGACTAACAATTGTGCAACGCCAATGTTGCCGCACTCGCTAAATGAGGCTATTGGAAATGTGATCAGCATTCAAAATTGACAGGATTTTCGCGAGAATCTCGGTGTGATCCGAAAGCCTGAGTCCAGCATCGGAATTTGTTGGCAGCCATCGTTTGAGGGAAAATGGCAGGTCGGGTGAAGTGAGAAGAGTCAGCCCTTCTCCATTTCCCACTTGATCTGGAATTCGATTTCCTGGGAGCCGCCTTCGCGTTCGTGTTCGATGTTGTAGGTGGCGCGGACGGGGACGTAGAGGCGCTCTCCGGCGATTTGTATCTCGAATGCTTCGCCGTTTTCGAGGCATTCGGCGAGGCGGCGAAGTTTCTCGATGAACTCGTGTATTTTAAAAATGTATTTTAAAAACAAACCGAAATAAACGAGATTCATCCTTGCCCTCCGGATATCGGGTGCTGGCTCGGTTGGTATGAAGAGGCGAAATCGGGCGCGCAGCCTCCTGAAGAATTCCGCCCTTCAGGTCTAAACCATTTCGCTCATCTCTTACGTAGGGCGATACCCTATGTTATCGCATTTTCCCCGGTTGGGACAATCAAGCCTAACATTTCCACAGAATATGAAGCCCAACAGGATAAGTCAAAATCCTCGCCGTTATCGACTTTGGTGGGCCGCTGTGAAATTTAGCTGATGTGCGCGTTGTAAGCCGTCGCATCAAGTAGCGAGGAGACATCAGCTGCATGTTTCACCTTGAGCTTGAAAATCCAGCCTCTGCCGTAGGGATCCGTATTCACCAGTGACGGATCGGTCTCGACTTCAGGATTCACCTCGACGATCTCGCCGCCGATCGGTGCGTAAATATCGCTCGCGGCTTTGACGGATTCCACGACGGCCGTTGGATCGCCCGCGTCAACATGCCGACCTAGTGCCGGGAGCTCGACGAAGACGACATCGGTAAGCTCTTCTTGAGCATGGTCAGAAATTCCGATGGTGGCGATGTCGCCGTCGAGGCGGACCCACTCATGGGATTTGGCGTAGTGTAGATCAGTGGGATGGTTCATAAAGACTGTTAGTTCTTAGTGGGAAAATGTGAGAATCGCAAGTCTGCAAAACCCGGAACATTCGACCATTCATTCCCGCGTCCTAGCAAGCCATAACGAGAAAGAATATCCGTGAATATCTCTGGATTGAAATCTGGCCGCTCCGCGAAATATACGGCCTGCGACCCCCAAACCCCTGCTGAGATCAGGTGTTCTGGGGCTATGGAGTAGCACCATATTTCACCATCGGTTATCTGCGCGTACGGCCCTTTTTACCGGCGGCATATTTCACGGGTTTCATGGCTGGCGCGGTAGAATCCCTCTTCAGTGTTGCGATTTGATCCCGGAGATGGCCTGCCCGCTCAAACTCTAACCGGGAAGACGCCTCCCGCATCTCTTCTTCTAATTCCGCGATGACTCGGAGCTTGTCGTAAGTTTGTAAATCTTCAGCCACCATCGAGCTATTCAGTTTTTCGGCGTTTGCCCGTTCTTTTTCGTGAGTGTGCAAGCTCTGTTGCAAGGCCCGCGTCACACTTTGTGGCGTGATTCCGTGCTCCTCGTTGTGGGCTTGTTGACGAGCGCGACGATAATCGGTGATGTCGATGAGTGCTTGGATCGAGTCCGTGATTTTATCGCAAAAAAGCACGCATTCACCGCCGATGTGGCGGGCTGCACGACCTGCCGTCTGGATCATGGAGGTCTCATTTCGCAGGAAGCCTTCTTTATCCGCATCGAGGATGCAAACGAGAGAGACCTCCGGTAAATCTAACCCTTCCCGGAGCAGATTGATGCCGATGAGAATATCAAATGTCGCAGCCCGTAACTGACGCAGAATTTCCACTCTCTCCACGGCATCAATGTCTGAGTGGAGATAGCGCACTTTCAGCCCAGTGCCTTGCAAATACTCGCTGAGATCTTCTGCCGTACGTTTCGTTAAAGTGGTAACTAGCACCCGCTCATTTCGCTCCACCCGCTGGCGGCACAGCTCGATCGTTTCATCAATCTGACCCTTCAGCGGACGCAGAATAAGCACCGGATCTAGCAATCCAGTAGGACGGATGATTTGCTCGACGACGAGTGGTGTGCCACGGCGAGCCGGATCAAATTTCTCAACGGGTTCTTCATTTCCACTGGCTTTGACTTTGATTTTTTTAAAGTCGAACAACGGCTCGTTGCCATTCTCGGTCTTCACTTTGACCGGTATAAATGTCTTATTTTCCGGCCTAGAATTCACGATTTCAAACGGCCCCGGCGTCGCCGAAACATAGACGCGCTGGGCCGTCATCTCGATGAATTCCTCGAAGCGAAGCGGACGATTATCCAGCGCACTTGGTAAGCGGAAACCGTGCTCCACCAGCACCGTCTTGCGGCTTTTATCGCCTTCATACATGCCGCCGATTTGTGGAATCGTCGCGTGGCTTTCATCGACTAACAGCAAGAAATCTCGTGGGAAAAAATCCAACAACGTGTGCGGTCTGGCTCCCGGCTCGCGACCTGTGAGGTGGCGCGAATAATTTTCAATTCCTTGGCAAAACCCCATTTCAGCCATCATTTCCAAGTCATAGTCCGTCCGCATCCGCAAGCGCTGCGCCTCGATGAGCTTGCCTTCTTTTTCAAACTTCGACACCTGCCCGTTCGCCTCTTCACGAATTTCAACCGTCGCCCGCTTCATCTTATCGCCGGGCGTCACGAATTGCTTCGCCGGGAAAAAAGTGTGATTTTCTAACCGATCGATCCGATTTCCCGTCAGCGTGTGAATGCTGGTGATGCGCTCGACTTCATCATCGAAGAATTCGACTCGGATCGCCGTGTCATCGAGATACGCTGGATGCACCTCGACCACGTCACCGCGGACACGAAATTTCCCCCGCCCGAAGGCGATGTCGTTGCGCTCGAATAACATACTCACCAGTGAGTTTAAAAATTCCTCACGCGTGATTCTTTGCCCAACCCACACTGGGACCATCATATTCGCGTAATCTTCCGGCGAGCCTAAACCATAAATACAAGAAACCGAAGCGACGACGATGGTGTCCTTCCTCGTCAGCAGCGAACCCATTGTGCTGAGCCGCAACCGCTCAATCTCTTCATTGATCGAGGAATCTTTCTCGATGTAGGTATCACTGCGCGGAATGTAAGCTTCCGGCTGGTAGTAGTCGAAATACGACACAAAATATTCGACCGCATTGTGAGGGAAAAAGTTTTTAAATTCCGAGTAAAGTTGTGCCGCTAGAGTTTTATTATGACTCATAATCAGCGTCGGTCTCCCGTGCTGCTGAATGAGATTAGCCATCGTGAAGGTCTTGCC
>JANORE010000614.1:0-3739 GCA_031415155.1 Akkermansiaceae bacterium
CCGCAGTGGTTCGATTGCCATCGAGCGCTTCACGGGACCGCAAATCCGCCGATTTTACAAGACCGATCCAGCCGCCTATGACCGCACGACTCACATTCATCTGGTGAGTTCGTTCATGGCTTCTGTCATTGCAGGCAAATCGGTTCCCATTGATTTCGGCGACGCGGCAGGTATGAATCTTCTGAACTTGGGCGATCTCACTTGGGACGAAAAACTGCTCGCTGCCACCGCCCCGAATCTCGGAGAAAAACTTCTTCCACCGGCCGCAACCACGACCGTCAAAGGAAAAATATCGAGCTACTTTATTGAAAAATACGGATTTTCCGAAGATTGCGAAGTCGCGCTTTTCACGGGTGATAATCCCGCATCACTGGTCGGTATGGGAGCCACGACTCCCGGGAATGTGGTGATCTCTCTCGGTACCAGCGACACGTTTTTCGCTGCCATGCCTGGACCCAAAACCGACCCCGACGGCTTCGGCCACGTCTTTGGAAATCCTGCGGGCGGATTCATGTCTCTCATTTGCTTTCGCAATGGTTCACTGGCCCGTGAAGCTCTCCGTGATCGACTTGGCGTTGATTGGTCCGCCTTTGATCAAGAGGCTCTGTCCACCACGAAAGAAGCTGCCGGGAAAAATCTGATGTTGCCATTCTACGGACCAGAAATCACTCCTCGCCATGACTTCACTGGCCCTGTTTTAAAAGGGTCCACCGAGTTTGAATCCGGCGCAAATCCAGCTCTGCAAGTGCGGGCACTGCTAGAAGGCCAATTTCTCAACATGCGTCTCCATTCGCAATGGATGGGAGTCAAAATCAATCGTATCCGCCTCACCGGAGGAGCCTCAAAAAATGATGGCATCGCCCAATTGATAGCAGATATTTTTCAAGCTCCCGTGGAGAGGTTAGATATTTCTAACTCTGCTGCTCTCGGTGCCGCACTCATTGCCGCTGACGCAGATCACCAAGACTTAGCCGATCTCCAAGGGATTTTCTGCCAAGCAGCGGAAGGTTCCTCACTCGTACCTGACACATCTCTCGCCACAATTTATGACATCGCACTCGGCCAATTTAAAACTCTACTGGATGCTAACCGCCAAGAAGTCATTTGACTCGTTCACGATCCCACCACACTGATTCCCGAGATGACAATTAACCAATATGCCAATTCGTTTGTGTGCAATCTCGTGGCATACGAGCCAGGAAAACCGATTGACGAAACCGCGCGCGAACTCGGCCTAGATCCTTTAGAAATCGTCAAGGTCGCTTCAAATGAGAATCCACTAGGCCCGTCGCCTCTCGCAAAAATCGCGATGCATGAAGCGATTGAGGAGGCCCACATTTATCCCGACGGCGGTGGCTACAGACTACGCTCGGCCATCGCAGAATCCTTCGATATGGATATTTCTAATGTGATATTAGGAAATGGTACCAACGAAATCATCGAGCTGCTTTGCCACACATTCTTAAATCGTGAGGCGGAACTCATTGCAGCAGAACACGCCTTCGTCGTCTACAAGCTGATGGCCACGCTCTTCGGGGCGAAATACGTGCAAGTGCCAGATCCCGGCTTCATTCATGATCTGGATGCGATGGCCGATGCGATCACGGATCAAACTCGCTTGGTCTTCATCGCGAATCCTAACAACCCGACTGGCACGATGGTCGGCCAAGAAGCCATTGATCGTTTCATGGCGCGTCTGCCAGAACACGTCATCGCCGTGTTCGACGAAGCCTACTTCGAGTTCCCAGACTCACCGCCAGACGTTTTGAAATACATCCGTGATGGTAGAAATGTGTGCGTGCTACGGACTTTTTCCAAGATTCATGGCCTTGCAGCGTTACGTGTCGGCTACGGTCTCGCCTCGAAAAACGTGGCGACATTACTGCAAAAAGCTCGGCAGCCATTCAACGTGAATTCCATCGCCCAAGCTGCGGCACTTGCCGCATTGGCCGATGTCGATCACATCGAAAAGACGCGCTCGGTCAACAAGACTGGAATGGCTTTTTACGAAAAAGAACTGGCAGCTCGCGGCCTAGAATTTGTGCCAAGCTTCGCGAATTTCCTGTTGGTGAAAACGGGCGATGGCGACCAAGTTTTCCGCGATATGCTCAAGCAAGGCGTCATCATCCGTGCCATGAGTAGCTATCAACTTCCGGATTGGGTCAGGATTTCAATCGGCACCGAAGCACAAAATCGTCGTTGCCTCGAAGTCTTAGATTCCGTGCTTGCTACGGCGAGAGCATGAAAAATCTCATGGATTCGCAGCGATCCACCATTGCTGCGATTGCGACACCCGCCGGAACTGGAGCGGTTGCGATGGTGCGTATTTCCGGACCAGATGCCATCCAAGTCGCGGATCTCGCCACAGGCGGCAGAGCCTCTTCGTTGATGCCGCGCACCACTCACTACTGCCACATCCGGGACGCAGACGGGCAAGTTTTAGACGATGGCTTGCTGACGATTTTTCATGGCCCTCACAGCTACACGGGAGAAGATTCCGTCGAGTTCACTGGCCATGGCGGTATCTTGGTGAGTCGTGAAGTGTTAGGCCGCTTTCTCGCCTGTGGTGCCACTGCCGCTGGGCCTGGCGAGTTCACGCAACGCGCATTTCTCAATGGCAAGCTGGACCTGACCCAAGCGGAAGGCGTGATGGATTTAATTTCGGCGCAAACTCGGCTCTCCCTACGAGCTGCCCGCAGCCAGTTAGAAGGAACGCTCGGCCGCCGGACGACGGAAGCTCGTGATCAATTATTAGAAACTCTGGCCCATCTAGAAGCTTGGATTGATTTTCCAGAAGAAGACATCGACCCGCAAACGGGCGCTCTGCTCCGAGGCCGTGTCAGCTCGGTGCTGGCCGTCGTTGATTCTCTGTTAGCCACTGCCGATCAAGGCCGAGTCTTGCGCGAAGGCGTCCGAACCGTGATTTTCGGCGAACCCAATGTCGGGAAATCCAGTCTGTTAAATCGACTGCTAGGTTTTGAGCGAGCCATCGTCAGCGACATCGCTGGCACCACCCGGGACACGATCGAAGAAGTCGTGAATTTACACGGGATTCCCCTGCGTCTCGTGGATACCGCCGGAGTTCGTGAGGCCGTAGATCGCATCGAAGCAGAAGGAATTCAGCGAACGGTCAGGCAAATCGAGGCGGCAGACTTATTGTTAGAAATCTCGGATGCCAGCAAGCCTCGCCCGAGCGACGCCGTATTTCCAAAATCCACCGCCAAGCATTTGCGAGTGCTCAATAAGACGGATCTTGGCGAACATGCATCGTGGAACGAGGTGGATGCCGTGCGGCTTTCTTGCAGCAGTGGCGAGGGATTCGATCAACTGTCTGCCGCGATCCGTGATGCACTCCATTTCAGTGAGGCAGACTGGGGTGAGCACGCCGTCGCCATCAATGCTCGTCACAAAGCGAGCCTCGAAAATGCGAAAACTTTTCTCTCCGCTGCGCTGGAGCTTCTTGAAGATCTCTCGACCGATCCAGAACTAGCGACGATTGATCTTCGTGAAGCACTTGATGCGCTCGGAGAAATCCCCGGCAAGGTCGATACCGAGGATCTACTGGGCGTGATTTTCAACAGCTTTTGTATTGGGAAGTGATATTTCGGTAACGATCTCTACTCGGTGATTCGGCAGAGATCTTCATCTGGCCAGAGAGGATTGTTTAGTTGAAAGGCTTGACCTCGAGTGGGACGTTGCCGGGAGTCGTCGTGGCTGGTGCTGGATGGGTTGCTGCTGG
>JANORE010000615.1:0-2532 GCA_031415155.1 Akkermansiaceae bacterium
TCGGCACGCCCGATTACATGAGCCCGGAACAAGGTCTGCGCGGCGAACTCGACGTGGACACCCGCTCCGACATTTTCAGCCTGGGGGTCTTGTTGTGCGAAATCCTTGCTGGGAAAATCCCGTTCGGCTCTGCGAAATCCGCCGATCAGCAGCTCAAATCGCCCTCCGAAATTCTGTGCGAATGCCCACCTGCGGAACTCGCCTCACTCGCCGCCGCCCGCAATTGCAAACCCCGCGACCTCATCCGCCGCGTGAAGGGCGACCTCGACGCCATTGTGATGAAGTGCCTGCAAGCCGACCGCCAGCACCGCTACGATACGGCCAGCGGGCTGGCTGCGGATATCCAGCGCCACCTGGATGACAATCTGGTAACGGCCCGCACGGTCGGGCGGCGTGACCAATGGGCGAAGCTGATGCGCCGGAACCGTTTGACCTTCGCTGTTGGCGGCGTGGCGTTTTTTACCCTGACAGTTGGTTTCGGCGCTTCCACCTGGTTGTTTCTCCGGGAAAGCCAGGCACGCCGCGAACAGGTGCGGCTGCGCCATGAAGCCGAGGCAGCGCGCGCAGTGGAAACCAAATTACGCGGACAAGCGGAAGCTCGGGAAACCTGCGCCCAAGCCGCCGTGAAACTATCCTACGGACAGATCGAGGAGGCGGACCACTTGCTGGCCGCCATCCCAGCAGATAAGGCTCCGTCGTCGCTGGAGGCTGCGGAGGTCTATCGCAAGTTGGGCGAGTGGCATCGGCAGGCCGGACGCATCCAGCAAGCCGCAGAACGCTTCAGCGCGCTGGCCGGATCGATTACCGCTGTGGATCGCTCGGATCTTTACAAAATCTCCGGTGCTCTGCTGCCAGCCGCAGTCACGACTTGCGAGGTGGGCGATTGGCCGCGTTACGAAAATGTGCGCCGACTTGCGTTGGAGCGCTTCGGGACTACCCAAAGCGCAGTCGTCGCGGAACAAATTCTCAAAGCCTGTACGCTGCGCCCGGCCAACCCCACCACGATGGCAAAGATTGCTGCGCTCGGCGCATTTCTCGAAAGCGCCATCGGCCCGGAAAGCACTTACGAGGGTAATCGGGAAAGCGCTGCTTGGCACTGCTACTCGCTGTCCTTGTGGTATCACCGCTGCGGCGACTCTGCGCAAACCATCCACTGGGCCGAGTTGTCCCTGCAACGTGACATGTCGGATCAAGCAAGACTGGCCTGTGTTCGGCTGCTGCTCGCCATGGCCCGCCACGGGATGGGCGAGACGGAGCAAGCCCGCAAACTCCTTGCCGAAGCTGCCCAGCCCATCCGCGCACTTCAGGAATCCTCGTCAGAAAAGTGGTCCGATGAAAGCGGCCCCTGGGTGGACTGGATGAACGCCCATATCCTGCTCAAGGAGGCGGAAGCCATGATCGGTGCGTCCGGCACCGATTGATCGCAACTTCCGATCGCGCTACCCGCCTGGCAGAAGTCGCTTATCGTGGAAATCACACGAAGCATCATTTCCTGTGTCGGGTTTTCGGAAAAAAATACGATTCTAGGGATGTTAGGAGTCTTGCTTGAGGCGAAGTCACTCAAAGTGTGACGACCGAAAAACCTCATCCGCAGCCTGTCAAATTTCATCCCATGAAACTCAAAAACGCACCCTTCACCGCGCTCACTTTTGCGTCGCTCCTCGGATTAGCCAGTTTATTGCAAGCGAGTGTTCTCGTCTCGGAAGACTTCAGCTATACCAACGGCGCCCTGAGCGGGAAAAATGGCGGCACGGGTTTTAGCAATGCCTGGAGCAACTCCGGCTTCAATGTCGCTGCCGGTGTCGCGTCGGCAGATACCGAGGCACTTCGGAGCTTCACCGCTCACACTTTCGGCAATTCTGGAACGATCTGGATTTCCTACGACTGGGGTTACGCTGCCAAGCCATCGGAAAATAGCTCCTATGGCGGACTCACGTTCTTTGCGGGAGGGAGCGAGAGATTCCTCATCGGCAACCCCTGGCCAGGAAGCGGCCATGACAAATGGCAGATGAATGGCTCCAGTCAGTCGTCCGAGATCAATTATGGAGGCATGAAAACCGCCGTTGCCAAAATCACGCTAGGCGCGGGTGCCACCAGCACCGTCGAGTTGTGGGTAGGGCCAACAGGCTCCCCCGTCAATGTGAGTGGTGCTCCGATAGCGACTGCGACAGGTCGAAATCTCGAGGGTGTTGATGGCATTCGCATCGGAGGGAATGACTTCGGTGCTGATAATCCTCAGAGCTTTGATCATTTGCTCATCGGAACCACTGCCGCCGACGTCGATGCGACTTCCCCCCCTGTCCTCACCACCGGCACGTGGACCAATACGGCTGGCGGCCAATGGAGCACGACGGGCAACTGGCTCGGCAATCTGGTGGCCAACGGCAGCGACAACACGGCGAATTTCAGCACGCTGAGACCTTATGGCTGCGACCGAACCAAGTCACGCGCCATTCCATTGATTCGATTGCGAAAAGGGAAATGCCGTGTCTGGTTCTAGTCGTGGGCTATCGCCGCAGCATGGTGCCGCAG
>JANORE010000616.1:0-4799 GCA_031415155.1 Akkermansiaceae bacterium
AACGTCGGCATGATCACCATGGACGAATCGCTCCGCCAGCTCTACGTGAAGAAGCTCATCTCTCGCGAAGAAACGCTCTTCCGTGCCGATGACAAGAACCAGATGGAAGCATTTTTCAAATCCTGATTCCCTCAGAATCACGACTCGTTCCTTTCTTAAATTGACCTTTTAATTTTTCAAAATCTCCTCGCTCTCACATGGCCAAGATCGACACCCTATTCCGCTATCTGATTTCTAACAAAGGATCGGATCTCCACTTGTCCGAAGGCCAGCCGCCTAAAATCCGCGTTCACGGTTCCGTCACCTTGGTTCCAGATCATCCTCTGCTTGAGGGTGAAGATTTCCGAAGCCTGCTTGCGGAAATCTGCGATGAACACGCGTTCCGACGTTACCTTGAAGGTGGTGATCTCGACTTCGCCTATGAAATGGACGAGCATTCGCGTTTCCGCTGCAACTACTTAAAACAGCAAAATGGACTCGCTGCCGTTTTCCGGATTATTCCCACGGAAATTGCAGCACTCGAAAGTCTGGGGGTGCCGGAAGTAGTCAAACGATTCGGTCACATGCGTTCCGGTCTCGTCCTCGTGACTGGACCGACGGGTTCCGGTAAGTCCACGACGCTCGCGGCGCTGCTCGACTACATCAATATCAACTACAACCGCCACATCATCACGGTGGAAGAGCCGATCGAGTTCGTGCACCGGAACAAGCAATCCATTATCACGCAGCGCGAAGTTCCGATCCAGACACCGTCCTTCGCAGATGGTCTACGCGCAGCACTCCGGCAAGATGCAGATATCGTCCTCGTCGGTGAGATGCGGGATTTAGAAACCATTTCACTCGCTCTGACTGCGGCGGAGACTGGCTTGCTGGTTTTTGGCACTCTCCACACGAACAACGCCCGTAAAACGGTAGACCGGATCATCGACGTGTTTCCCGCGAACCAGCAATCCCAAGTCCGCACGATGCTCGCAGCATCACTTCGCGGTGTGGTGGCGCAGCTCCTTTGCAAACGCATCGACAAGCCTGGCCGGACTGCCGTGCACGAAATCATGTTCGCCACTCCCGCCGTAGCCGCCATCATCCGTGAAGGCCAAACTCAAAAACTCTACGACGTCATCACCGGCGGTAAGAGTGACGGGATGCAATTCATGGACGAGTCCATCTGGACAAAACTCCGTGAAGGCATCATTTCACCTGAAGAAGCCTACATGAAGGCCATCGATAAAACGCGGTTCAAGAAGTTCCTTCCTGAGCATCTTTCCCATCTCGGCGAAGCTTCGGGTGAAAGCCCGCACACGCACTGATCACGCGATCCTTCTACCCATCTTTTTGGGAGCCTTCCTTCAATCACCACGCCTTGCGAGTTTCCAGATTGGCGTTGTCGAGATTTTGGAATATGGACTTACGGCGCAGGTCGGAGAAATCAAAAAACTGCCGAATAAAGCACTTTCAGATCACTGCAGTGACTGACTTCGGGCCATGTTACAGGAAGTAAATTTAAGTTTTCTTGAACCCATCCATATGCTAGTTCACTCGGCATGAAATCACTTCGTTGGCTGTTACCCTTTTCCATGCTTGTTTTCGCGTGTCTCCAATGCCGCCCCATTGGTCCACCCAGTGGTGGGCAAGATCGCTATCAGTCGCGCACCCCTAGCCCATCTCAGCAGCAAGCAGCGAGTAGCAGTGGCGGGTCTTCTTTGTCCGCGATGTTGAGGGAGATCAACGTGAAAGTGGACATGGTCGGGAAGGGAACGCATGGCCGGAAGGTCGTGCGCCCGATGAGTCCGCGCTATGTCACGATCCATAGTACGCAAAACTACACGGCAGGCGCAGAAAAACATTCGGTCGCCTTGAAGCGTGGATCTTTGCGTTGTGCCAAGACTCGCACGGGGAATCGGATCGGTTATTTAATCTGGCATTATACGGTGGACGATGGTGTCGCGATCCAACACATGCCGACGTCGGAGCAAGGCGAACACGCAGATTTCTCCGGACCGGGCAACCGCTTATCCATCGGCATTGAAATGTGTGAACACCGAGGAAATAGCCGCTACGCGACGACCGAGCGCACCGCCAAGCTCACCGCCGTGTTAATGAAGAAAAACGGGATTCCATTGCAAAATGTGGTGCCGCATTACCACTGGCCACGCCGCGGGAGAAGTCCGGCTAACAAAAATTGCCCGCATTTCTTAATGGATGGTGGCCGTCCTGGAGTCAAATGGCGCGGATTTCTGAGTAGAGTGAACTACCACTACCGGCGAATCGGCGGCTAATGATCGAACTCTCGAAAAACTACGGCAGTCCGGGAAACCGTGAGGTCACGCTGGAACCTGATGTGGAATATGTCTGCCAGCGCTGTACGGCTTGTTGCAAATGGCCGGGCGATGTCCGGATCGAGGAAGATGAAATTTTACCAATCGCTCATTTCCTCGGACTCACCGAACTCGATTTCCTCGATCAATTCACTCGCCTTCGCACGAATCGGCAAGGTCTCTCGCTCATCGAGAAAGGAAATCACGAATGCATCATGCTGGATGGAAATGCCTGCCGAATCCATCCTGTGAAGCCAGAGCAGTGCAGTGGATTTCCTAACAAATGGAATTTTCCCGGCTGGCGACAAGTGTGCGAAGCGATCCCCGTGCCGATCGGGCTGACCAGAACATCATGAAAAGATACGGACCGAGGAGAGTCCGCCATCGGGCCGGAAGATTTGACCCGTGAAAAACTTGGAGGCGTCTGAGAGAAGAAAGGCGACCAATTGAGCGACATCGTCAGGATCGCCGACTTGTTGGAGCGGGTGACGTTTCGCTGCGGTTTCTTTTTTGACCTCAGAATTCAATAGAGTGCCAGCCAGCGGTGTGTGGGTGAGTGACGGCGCGATGACATTGACGCGGATCTTCGGGGCAAGTTCTGCGGCAAGCGAAAGCGCAAGTCCTTCGACTGCGCCTTTGGCGGCGGCGACGGATGCGTGAAATGGCATCCCTTGGCTGACGGCGACCGTGGAAAATAACACGATGGATGCGGATGGTGAGGCTTTCAACGCCGGCAATGCGGCCTGCAACGCCGCGACTGCACCGAGGCAATTGATGTTAAAATCGTTCAAGAAATCCTCTGCCGTGAGTCGATGGAATGGCTTCAAGGTGATGCTTCCAGGGAAATAAACCAATCCACCTAGGATCGGCGGCAAATCCAAAGATGCTGGATTCATCGCATCGAATGGCTGCACGGGAATGCCAAGTTCTTCTAGCGGCCCGGCGGTGCGTGCGGCAGCGACTAATGTATTTCCCTGTGTTTTTAACAATCGTGCGGTCGCTAGCCCGATTCCAGAATTCCCGCCGATGATCAAAGTCGTTTGTGACATGACTGAAAGTGGTCAGCGATCGAAGCGAGTCAAGATGTGAGTCGCCACATCACCATAGCGCAGCAGGAAATGGGAGGGCGATTTCTCCGTGCTTGTGGAGAACGAAAAAACTTTCCACGCTCAACCTAGCTTGAATTCAAACTCCCATGGCTAACGATCATCCGTTTCAAAATCTTTTCGATACACTCGGACGTCTACCTACCGCACACGCGGACTTGGTGAACCGCCAAGCGTATCAAGTTTTATCCGACACCTTCGCCGTGCCACTGGAGAAAGCAGGGCGTTGTATTTTGCTACGTGCCCCGCGTGCCGGTCACGGGAAAACTCATTTATTAGCCAAAACGCAGCACGAGCTGGGGAATAGTCATGAGTTTATTTCCTTGGAGCCGGGTTTCGGCGGTTTGATCAATCCGATCTCGGTGACGGAAAATATTTTGCGCCACCTTTCTCAGCCTGCGACTGGCCAAGGTCATGGAGAACTTTGCTTGTTGGATCTTGTCACTCGCCGCTTGTTTGCTTCCGCCTTGCAACCATTGATCAACTCGGGTGACGTCCCCTGCCAAGATAAGAACGGCGCACTGGCGGCTCTGCGCCTACGCCCGATTGAAGCGTTTGATTTTCATCATCCCGATGCGATCACCGCCCATTGGGCCAGAGAAAACTTTCAGATACTCGGCGAAAAACTCAGTGCAGAGCTGTCAAAACGCAGTGGCATACCCATCAGCGATGTCGCTTTTTGGGTGAAAACATGGTTCGATTTCGCCACCTCACCGATCTCAGATTCTCGACGCTTCCAGACACTCACCGAAATCATCCGTAGTGATGATCACTTGGAAATGAAGCGTTTAGTCGCGCTGCTAGGATTGCTAACCTTACTGACCCGTATCGTACTGGTTGCCGATGAACTGGAAGCATTTTCCAAGGATGAGGCGGCGGCTTTTACATTTTCCTCGTTCATGGTATCTCTACGCCAAGCCGTGAATCGGCTGGATGTGATCGTCTCACTGAATCAAGACATCTGGGAAAACGCATTTTTACCCCGTCTCAGCGGAGGTCTGGTGGATCGACTGACGGAAATCGTCATCGAACTTCAACCCTTGAGTGAGGCAGAAATGGTAGCACTCATCGACTCGAGAGTGCCGGGTGCAGGAAGCCGGATTTTGGAAAAAATCGACCCACGATCCATTCCAACAAGTGCCCGTGCTCTCATCCGGGCTGCTGGAAAGGCTTGGCTGAGTGCGACCGCTCTAGAATTTGCGCCGTTGGTGTTTCAACCGATTTTACCCAAGTTGGAAGCAGATCCAAATCCGCCCCAACCGATGATCCAAAAGCCAGAACCGAAACCCGAACCGAAACCCGAACCCAAGCCCGAACCCAAGCCCGAACCCAAGCCCGAACCCAAGCCCGAACCCAAGCCCGAACCCAAGCCCGAACC
>JANORE010000617.1:0-6713 GCA_031415155.1 Akkermansiaceae bacterium
TCAAGGCGCCCCGGCGCATCATATCCACGGCACGCTCGATCTCTTGCTGGCCCGTGATAATCGCAAAGGCGACATTCGGAGCCACCATGGAAAGGGTTTCGATCAATGACGCGCCTATCACGCCTGGCAGGCCTAGATCGACCAAAATTAAATCAGGCTCGTTCTCCGCGAGCGATGCCAACGCGGCATGAGTAGACTCCACGGTGACCACCGAGTGGCCGATGCGAGGTAACTGCCGCTCCATCAGGCGGAGAAAAATCGAGTCGTCATCAATGAGGAGAATGTGCATGGACTATAAATAGCTATCAAATAGTTAGGTGAATCGACAAGAGTGGATCTCCTTGGCCCGAGCTAAGCATTTTGCGTAGAGATTTTCCGAAATATAAAAATAAGTCGTGGATGGACAAGGTTTTAGGCTATTCCTCATATCAGTAATCACTAATTTCCCCCGTCGAACTAACATGTCATCGTCCGAGTCACAAATCGTCCAGTTAGCCCTCCAAGAATCGGAGGCACGCTTGAGTGCGATTTTAAAGACCGCCGTCGAAGGGATCATCACCATCGACGAAGTCGGGAAAATGGAGTCCGCGAATGCTGCGGCACAGAACCTCTTCGGCTATGAGGAAGAGGAAATGGTGGGGCAGAATGTGTCCACACTGATGCCAGAACCCTACCGTAGCCAGCACGATGGATACTTGGCGCATCATTGTCGCACCGGGGAAAAAAAGATCATCGGCATCGGGCGAGAAGTCATCGGACAACGAAAAGACGGTACGATTTTTCCGATGGATTTATCGGTGAGTGAAGTCATTTTGCCAGGAAGGCGGCTATTCACCGGGTTTGTTAGAGATATTTCCAAGCGCAAGCAGCAAGAAGCTGAATTGATCGCGATGGCCAGCTCGCTGGACGCGAAAAACAAAGAGCTGGAAAGCATCGTGCATGTTGCCAGTCATGATTTACGTGCTCCACTCGTGAACATTCATGGGTTTTCGCAAGAGCTAGCCGGAGCCTGTGGAAATTGGAGCAAACTCGTCGCAGACGAGCCGATGTCTGAGGAGGTGAGAGAGAAACTTTCGTCTCTCATTCAAGAGCAAGTTTCTGAACCTCTGGCATTCATCCTCGCGAGTGTCACAAAGATTGACCGCTTGCTTGGAGGCTTGCTCCGCTTGTCACGACTTGGACATGCGGCATTGAAGATCGAATCGGTAGATATGAATACATTGGCCGCTGAAGTACTCGCCAGTTTAGAATATCAGATCAAAGCTGCCGGGGCGACCGTGCAGGTCGGCCCTTTACCAAAATGCCAAGGAGATGCGATCCAGCTCAATCAAGTTTTGAGTAATCTAGTAGACAATGCGATCAAGTATCGGGATCCGGCGCGACCACTCGTCATCCATATCAAGGGTGAAATTTGCGGTGCAGAAGCTCACTATGAAGTGCGCGACAATGGCCACGGCATGGTCCCAGAATATCATTCAAAGGCTTTTGAAATTTTTCATCGCCTAGAGCCGGGTCTAAGCGAGGGTGAAGGACTCGGTTTAACGATTGCCCAACGCATCATTCAGCGACTGGATGGGAAAATCGGGTTGAGTTCCGCACTAGGTGTAGGTTGTCACTTCCATATCTCTCTCCCACTGACAAAGTCTTCGTCACCATGATCCGTTCTGACGCGATTATTCTGCTTGCAGATGACGATGACGGGCACGCCAGTCTGATCACGCGGAATTTGCGCCGTGCGATGCTCCATAATCGCATTGAACGCTTTGTGGATGGACAGCAATTGTTAGATTTTCTCGAGGGTCACGACGAGGATTGTTCGTATCGAGACAGCATCGCTTATGTTCTAATACTCGATATTAGAATGCCAAAGGTCGATGGTCTTCAAGTATTAGAAACCATCAAAAATGATCCGCTGCTCAGTGCAATGCCGATCTATATGCTGACCACTACTGATGATCCACGAGAAGTGGAGCGCTGCTATCAACTGGGTTGTAGTAGTTATACCGTCAAGCCAGTTGACTACGAGCAGTTCAGTCAAACTATTTTCTCGCTTGGCGCTTTCGTAGCTCATATTCAGGTGCCATTGCTTGGAATCCTCGTGAAGAGTTGATTCCCTCCGGAATCAGGCCGCGCAAATCTTCTACTGTAAAAGTTGCTTCTGACTTTTGCGGAGAGGTGGTTTCCTAGATTTAGTTTAGTTGCTGTTAGGAGAGTCCATGAAGCCCTGAAGAGAGGAATTCTACCTTCTTCTTTACGATATCGCCTGAACGTGAGCACGGTTTGGGCGGATGATGAACGCGTTTGAAACTTTAGGAATCCGGCCCGGCTTGGTCATGGTGGAAGAAGATCTACGTGAAATTTTCCGCGAAGCGGGAAAGGTGGCTCATCCAGATGCAGGTGGTGGGGAGGGTGACTTCGCAGAGCTGCGACAGGCTTTTGCGGTCGTCTCCAGTCCATCGCAGCGATTGCGGCATTGGCTGGAATTACGCGGTGCTCTGGTCGAGACTCGCGGGACCATTGAGCCTTTTCTGATGGATGTTTTCGCCGGGGTGGGCGCGGTAACTCAGAGAGCGGAGTCGCTCATCCGGCGGCGTGACGAGGCGAAGTCCGCCTTGGTCAGAGCCATGTTAGAAGGTGAGACTCAGCTCTGCCGTGAAGGAGTAGAGCGTGCGATTTCTCAGGTGGAAACAATGATGACTCACGAGTGCTCGGTATTTCCCGAACTGGAGAGAACGACGAATCTCGATGTGGTGGCAGCTTCGACCACCGCACGCAACTTGGCGTTTTTAGAAAAATGGCGAGCTACCTTGCGAAGTTGTTTTGCGCGCTTGGTCTGATCTCAAGAAACCATCACCGCACAGGAATCGCCCGCGGAACGGCCACGGGAACCTCGCCTTTTCTGGAAAATTCAGCAGTGCCACTGAGATACCAAATAAACCCTCCGGCACCGATGAGTGCGACGAGGGTGAGGAGCAGGAGTAGAATGCCGAAACAGGATTTCACCCGGCTTTCTTAGTCGGATTTCCCAATGACATCCAGCGCGAATCGAGCAAAAAATATTTTCACGAATGAGACTGGCGAAAACCGTGAGTGTGAAAAAATCATGAAGATCACGCGAGGTGAGTCCTATGCATGACGCAGCACTTGTAACCAAGTTTCCGTAAGGCGGTTGATGCCTTCGGTGACGTGGACGGAGGAAAGCGTCGCGCCGGAAATATTGCGGATGTCCTTGTCGATCTCTAAGCGTTGGCCCGGACCTTTCCCAAAAAACTGGGCCAGCCATTTCGGATTAATAATCTCGTGGCCGTAGGATTCACGGTATTCGAGAATCTCGATTCCTTTGACCTTTCCGCTTGAGGTGAGGGCCACGGCCATGTCGATGAACTCGTGCTTGCCGATGATTTGATCGACGATGAACCAACCGCCGTCCGAGGTTTTCCAAGCGTTGATTTTGCTATTTCGGACTCGAACCTTGCAAGTGTTTTGGATCGATTTCATCTGCTCTTTCGTGAGCACCAGATCGAATGAATGCAGGCCTATACTGCCACAGAGCGACTTCTGCGCTTGTGCGACGGTGAGATATGTTTTTGCCGCAGCATGACTGCCAGAGGCGACGAGACCTCCGGCAGTTAGCAGCAATGTTTTCAACCAAGAGCGGCGGTGCATATAAATTTCAATTTAAAAATTAAAGCCAACAGTGAGGCCGAGATGGACGCGTTCATGCTCGTCATAGACTTTCCCTCCGCTGATGGTCGGGTTACGACTTTCGTCGCCACCACCTTTGACCTGGAGTAACACGCTGCCCGTGACCCACCAAGCTTCCTCTGCGTAGTGAATGCTCGGCCCGATGTAGGTGCCGTATTGAAATTGGCTACCCCAAGTGAAGTCGGATAGATCGAAGCTCGACTGCTGGCCACCGTCTGAAGGCTCGCCTTCTACTTCAGGACTTAGGAAATCTGACTGGTAGCGTGCCTCGAACCCGATGAACCATTTGGGTGCAAATCGGTAAGCAATACCTGCAGAGAGATCGAGCGCAATTTC
Organism: Akkermansiaceae bacterium; assembly: GCA_031415155.1. Taxonomy (GTDB): domain Bacteria; phylum Verrucomicrobiota; class Verrucomicrobiia; order Verrucomicrobiales; family Akkermansiaceae; genus Luteolibacter. The sequence continues at coordinate 4,042 of JANORE010000617.1, forward strand.
CTCCTCTAACACACCTGGAGATTCACGACGTTCAAACTCGATCTTGCCCTTGAAGGCTGTAACAAGCGTGTTATCGAGGAAATTTTTCTGAAGATAGATCGCTGGCACAAATGAGTCCTGGTCGATGTCCGCACCATCCAAGCGGTAGACTTCTCGCCGCTCATAACTGAAGCCAAGTGATAGGCCCATGAAGTCTTTGTAAGGACTGAAAATATTATATTTCATGCTCAGCTCGTAGCCCGCGAACTGGGTGTTATCATATTCTCCGCCCTCGCCACCTTGGGTATCGAACATTGGATTCAGGTTTTCGTCATCGACCGAATAGTGATGATCGAAAATTAAAATTTCTGCGGCCACGGTCAATCTATCGGTGATTCCGTATTCGACTTCAGGGCGGATTTCGTTGAATGTGTAATCGCCAGATCCTTTATCGAGGCGGGAAATATCACTGAGCTTGAGCTCCCAGCTCCCCTTGGGCCGAGTGTCGGTGCCCTGAGCGTAAAGCCAGAGATTTTCATCCGCATGAGATGTCCCGAGCAGTAAGCAGCTAGGAAGTAAGCTAAAGAAAGAGTTTCTGAGAATTCGGGCCGCTGGTTTCATCGTTAATTAAAAATGGGTGGGCGATTACAATCGCGCAAGAGGGAATTATCGCTAATGAGATTCAGTGTCAATAAATTTGACATCCGGCTTGGTTCATCGCATTTCCCCGCCGTCATGAGCCGAGCTTTGCTCCATTTTTTCGGGAAATTTTCACCCTATTTGCTGCTAGGTGCGGCCACTTTTTGTGCCGCCGATGAGCCACAAACTTCTGAAACGATGGAAGTCACTGCCGCGCGACTTAGCCTGCCTTTGGTGGATGCTCCGTTCTCCATGGCGGTGAAGACGGCTTATGAAATGCAGGAAAAGTCGGTGCGTAGTCTGCCAGAAGCACTCACTGAACTACTTGGCGTGATGGTGCAAAAAACGGCAAATGGCCAAGGCTCGCCGTACATTCGCGGCTTCACGGGCTATCGGACTTTGGCGCTGGTGGATGGAGTGCGCTATAATAACTCCGTTTATCGCGACGGCCCGAACGAGTATTTCTCGCTGATCGACTTCCACACGCTCGATCGCATCGAGCTGCTAGAAGGCCCGGCTTCTGTGCAATACGGCAGCGACGCCATCGGCGGAACACTCAATCTGCTGACCCAGCAATCCGACTTCATGGCGGAAACGTCTGGGGAAATTTACACCCATGGCTCGCAGTCATACCGCTACTCCAGCGCGGAAAATAGCCACGTTTCCCGGACCACTGCCGAGGTCGGTAGCGGTGGCAAATGGGGGCTTTTGTTAGGATTCACTCGGGAAAATTTTGGCGATGTCGATGCCGCAGAAATCGGCAGGCAACGCCAGACTGGCTATGACCAATACGGCTTGGATGCGCGCTTGGATCTGAAAATTTCCAATGAATGGCAGCTCACACTCAATCACCAAAACTCCGCCCAAGATGACGTCTGGCGGACACACTCGACGATCTACGCCCAGAGTTTCGCTGGCTCAGAAGTCGGCACCGATTTACGCCGATTGAAGGACCAGGCTCGCTCACTGGATTATGTGAAATTATCAGGGAAAAATCTGCAAGGTGCGATTCATGAAGCATCGCTGACCCTTTCCCTTCAGACTTGGGATGAAGATGGCGATCGCATCAAGAGCGATGACTCGCGCTCACTGGAATCGTTCGATTCCCGGATGCTCGGACTGGATCTGCAATTAAAAAGTGAGCTTCCTGTCGGGCAGCTCGTCTATGGGTTTGATATATATCATGATCGAGTCGATTCAGCTCGTGCGGACTACAAACCCGATGGCTCATTGGATAAAATCCAGATCCAAGGTCCAGTCGGCGATGATTCGAGTTATACCTTATTAGGTACCTACATTCAGGGAGTTTTTCCACTGAGAAATCGGCTAGAGCTTATGGTTGGCAGTCGTTTCACCCATACGCAGGTAGACATCGGACGTTTCGAAGATCCAGCGACGGGTAAGGCGGCATCCTATGCAGATGCTTGGAATAGCGCCGTCTCATCGCTGCGTTTGAGTTATGGTTTAGACGAAAGTTCATCATGGAAACTCTGGGGCGGAATCAGCCAGGCCTTCCGTGCGCCGAACCTCGGTGATCTCAGCCGCTATGGTGACAGTCGCTCTAACGAAACAGAAATCGCCGCCACCGATCTCGGTCCCGAGCATTTCCTTACCTATGAACTCGGCATTAAAGGCAACGATGGACCACTCACCGCCTCCGCGACCATTTACTACACACAGATCGACGACTACATCACCAGCACTCCGACAGGAAAAACGGTAGACGGCCTCACCGAAGTCACGAAACGCAACAGCGGTAGTGGCGGTGTCTTCGGCATCGAACTCGCCGGAAATTATCAATTTGCCGACCAATGGACCGTGAAGGGAAATCTCACCTATTTAAGAGGCGATCTCGAAAGTTATGCCGATGCCTCGTCATCCCAAACCGTGAATGAGCCGCTCAGTCGCATCCAGCCGCTGACCGTGAATCTTGCCCTGCGCTGGGACAGCCCGGATAAAAACTGGTGGGGAGAATTCGCCTGCACCTTCGCCGATAGAGCAGACCGCCTCAGCAGCGGCGACAAGGAAGATACTCAGCGCATCCCGCCCGGCGG
>JANORE010000618.1:0-14275 GCA_031415155.1 Akkermansiaceae bacterium
GCCATCGTGAAGGTCTTGCCGGAACCCGTCACTCCCAGCAAGGTCTGGTGATGATTCCCTGCTGCTAGAGATTTCGATAACTTCGCAATCGCTTGCCCCTGATCGCCCTCGGGTTGGTAATCGCTCACAAGACGGAATGGCATTGAGAGGATGCGATAGTCTCATATTCTGCATCTCGCAAGCCAGACTGGAGTTTTTTCTGTGGGGAAATTGAAATAAAAAAATCTGCTCATCGTGAGATGAATGAGTCGGTGGAGCCGTATTCTGAATTTGTATCGGTGAGATGGTGCGGCTGGCTGTCATCGGTTGAGCCAGCGAGGCGAATGACGAGAAGTGCATCTGCCCAGATGAGAAGCACTGCGGGCTACACATCATGGATCGTCACAACCTTGTCCCCGTTTTGGGGACTACGTTTATCCAGTGAAGCCAGACTATTCTGCGTTAGATAAGAAAAATCCATGTTCCTTGTCTGGTTTATTTCCACTGCTTTGCTGTGATTGAATCGATCATCATCTTAAAAATCTCTGTCCAAGAGTTTTTGGGTCTGCACCAGCACTGAAAGATTCAGCCATTCTCCAAAAAACGATAACCCATGAAAAACAAACTGACGATACCGCTTGCAGTGGTGCTCTTTCTGAGCGGCCCTGCATATTCCCAGACATTGCCCGAGCCTCCCGCCATTTGGCGTGAAGTGGTTGGCGTAAAGTATCAGACTCCCAAAGGGGTCGGCACTAATCCAGCTACACTCTCATCTCTCGATACCCCTGGATGGATTAATCTGCAGATTGCGGGTATCACAGATTCACCGTTGCAACCTAGGCATACCCGACCACACATTCCGGCATTCCGCACCACTGCGGATGGTCGCATTGGGATGAAAACACTTGGCCTCGTGGGCTTCGCCATACTCAAGCCTGAAAAGGTGACCCAAGCGCACGTCACTCGTCTTGAACCGAAAAGTATCGCCACCGATCCTGCCAATAGCCATGAAAACAGCTACGTATTAAGCGACGCGGGTTACAAATACATTCGCCACGAAAATAATAAATTAGACGAACCCATCTGGCCCGCGACGCGAGATAATGCGAATCTTATATACAAGAATTTAGCTACAGATCCCTCCCCCGGTGGTTACGGGCACTGGACACTCTATGATCCCACGCCAACAGGCATTACCACAACAATAGATACTACAAAATGTAATCCTAAATTCATCGGCGAAAAAGATGTTTATGATCTCAAAGTCATCGGCTCGCTCACGAGAGCGGATGGCTCACTCACGAGTCCGGACGGTTTGCAGTTCTGCGCCATCGACATCAAAGTGACAGTGATAAATCCGAAAACCAAGGACGCTGCAATCGAATCAGTAGTTCGACAAGCCCCCCCTATTTATAGTCCATGGATTCCTGTGGATGACCCTAATGCTTTTGAGCTGAATGTCGCCGCAGATGGTCGCTTACTGGTGCTACGAATCGGCCCAAACAAACCTTTTCGTTGGCAAAAGTCGGGGAATGGAGAAGTAGTTCCTAAAGATATAGGACATAATATTGTCTATTCCTACAACCCGCTTGGACTCACCGATCTCTCGGGATTTAAAACCATCCAACCGATCACTCACGCTCCTCACGATACGCGGATCAACGCTTCCGCAGGATCCAATGCACTAGGATTTGCTCATTCACCTTTCCGGGATGTTTCGGGAAATGAATTTTCAGACGGTGCCTATTTTGACGCAACCTATCCTTGGATTGATCGTGATGCGAAGAATCTCTTCTTCACCGCCATGAAAGACACCTTTAAGTGGAGGAAAGAACTCAACACTCCAACAAACCAATATTCCCGCTACACTTACACCGAGACCCCAGGTCAAAACGCCGAAAAGGAATACTACGAAGAAAGTGGTGCGACTCAGGGCGTATCCTTCATGGGCAAGTGGAGCCATGGAAAAATGGTGCTCCTTGATAATTTGCTTAACGAGATAGACCCCTTGATGGGGCCCAAACTCTACATGAGAGACGTTAATTTGTTTACCCGAGGCAATTCCAATCCCGCCGATTGGGCGACGAGGAACCAACTAACACTCGGTGGAAACCGTGTGAACAGTTATGGCCACATGCCTCTGGGAGACAGCAGAAACTCAACCATCATCGATTCGTTGCAAAACAGCTTCAATTACCGGAAAAATGTGGCCCCGATCACTCCGCGCGATGTGGTGTGGTCCATGCAGAATCCCAGGCACTCCACTGAATTGGCTTTTGACGATTATCTGGACTACGATGCATTCATCATTGCTGAAATGGGCGGCTTACACAGTCCTCCGGATGAAGGGCTTTCATTCAAACACTGGACAGGTTGGACTCAGACTCCGATATCTGGGATTCCCACATCTGGGGGATTCACACAGAGCGTCTTTCTGCAAAACTCGGCGTGCGCGCCCAGCAATCGCTGGATCGTGCCACCCTACGGCGAAGTCATCGGCAGCGGAAAAGGCCGCGTCGAACCAGCCGCAACAGGCGGCGTTCATGGTAAGGGCTTCTGGATGGATGGCGAAATGGGCTTGCAATTCCCAGTCGCAGCACAGCCCACCCCGGCAAAAATAGCGGGGAACACTTGGTATGTTGGACTGTTTGTCGATTGCCGCTTTTTAAATGCTTCAGGCGAGCGGAGATTGCTCACTTTTCCCGACAACTCCCACATCGTGATGACGGCGGGCGCAAAACAGCTCAAATATCGCACATCCGCTGGTCTCGATGTCGGGACGGTGGAACTGCGTCCTTACACGGCCACGATCCCATCACCAGATAATCGTAAGAGTACATTGCCTGACCCAGGCTGGGCACATCTCGCATGGCAAATCCGTAATGGAGGGAAAGATGTCGATTTCTTGCTCAATGGCATCCCTCACACCCGTAAGACAGACTTCACATCGCCCATGTTCCAATTTCAAGCGGGCAACATGATTGTGGGGCAAAATCAAACCGGAACTCTTGGCTATAGAGGTTGGATCGATGATTTTAAGGTGTTCGCCCACGAAGTGGATCCCGAGACGGCCTGCAATCACGCAGGTGGCACCTTAGTCGGTATCACTGGGGCTTACGGAAGTGCAGGTGTTTTTGCACTCGAAGTCGCTACCTATCCCAACGCTACTCCCAGCAGCAAAGAAGCAAAATTGCAATTGGACAAGCGCCTAACAAACAGTGGTGAAGCGTTTTACACAAACTATGTGAACTACCGTGATCTCAAAAAGGATAAAGATCACTCTCAAGAGACTGGGGACGCTCGCTCGATCTTGCCTCCCGGCCTCGTTTCTTTGCGACAAGCGATTCATTTCCCGGAAGGGCCGATTTTCCATGACAGACCGCGCCCCAACTCGACGATGAACAAGTTCTGCGTCACTTGTCACATTGCGGATGGGGCTCCAGGCCTTACCAACTCGGCTTTGGACCCTCGTGCGGTCAACGCTATCCTCGATATACGGAGACAGCCTTCTCAACCGGCTCCACTTGTATTTGGCAGAATCCCAATCGGTTTTATCGATAACTCGAAGATTCCTGGGACTTTCCCCACCGTCGCCGAGACAGCACCAGCTAACGGTAAAAATATCGACGTATGGATGCAGCCAAAATTCACCTCCGTAGCAGTGAAAACCTTCACATTGGTTGATGAGACGGATCCCACCAAACCTTTTGACGTGGTTGAGATTAGAGGAAACAATCCAACCATCAAATGCAATGCCAACAAGACATACAAAGTACGAGTCAATCTCGACTCGGCTCAGGGTCTGGTAACTGTGAAACACGCTGTTGGGACGTTTCCAACTGACAACTACCCGAACTATGAGTTTCCATACACTGTGCCTTTCCGCAATGAAACTGGGGCACACACTCTAGAGGCCGATCCAGAATTGACCGGGCTTACAAGAATTCTGACATTCAATGTCATTCGGTAGTTCATTGGATGTTAGAACTGCCACTGGTTTCTTAAGATCGAGAACCTATCTGAGTGCAAGCCCTCTGTGAGACGCAGGGGGCTTGTTCTTGTAAGGGCCCAAGGAGCGGTGCACATACACCGCCGCTCCTTGAACTGCCCAGCAGTCGGCTTTGTGAAAAAACGCCCCTCAAGTTGACGCGGAAGGGTATGTAGCCCATCTTCCTTGTCCCCGTTTTGGGGACTATCTTCCATCCTTAAACCCTGATATCCCTAAGTTAGCTAAGAAAAACCCTCATAGCTTGTCTTGTGCTTCCTGGCTAGCCTAGTCAGTTAGATGATTTGAGTGACAGCACTTGGGCCTGAATCAGGTCCGAAAAAACCAGCATTCTCGAAAAAACCAAAAACCATGAAAAACAACCTGACCCGATCGTTTGTGGCAGTGCTCTTGCTGAGTGAAGCCGCATTTTCCCAATTACCCGAATCTCCAGCAATCTGGCGTGATGTGAGGGGCATCGTCTATAAAACTCCTATCATGGCGGACTATCTGCTACGTAACCCCCAATATCAAAGACCGCATGTCCCGTCTTTTCGTACCACACGAGACGGTCGTATTGGCATCAATCCCAAGACTTCTGAGTTTGCTCTGATCATGCCAGAGAAGCTGGGTGATTCTTTATTAAGGATCGTTAAAACTAATCTTGCCGAAAATGCCTTCGTCATGAGGAATGAACTGAAAGATGTGAGGATCACTGGCGTCTCATTTCAAGAACACAAAAGACAACTCATACCAGTCGCCGAGTTAATTGCAAATGGTAAGCTACCACCAAACACCTCAGGGGCAATGGAGCATGTCACGTTATTTGACCCCACGCCTTTGAATTTCGCTCAAGGAGAAAAAACCAATCCGCAAGCAGTTGGCCTAAACGACGTCTATACCATTGATGTGGTGGGTGCCTTCATCCACAATGCTGGTGATATCCCAAACCTGCCGATTGACCCGCATACGCCTGGACAAATGCGGTTATGGTGTACCACCGTCAAAATAACGGTGACCAACCCGAAGACTACACTTGCCGCCATTAACAAAATCGAAAAAATAGGCAGCACAAAAATAGGGTCGCCGTTTCCATTCACAAAGACATCAGGTCTCGAACTGAACGTTGTTGATGATGGTAAGTTGATTGTCATGCGGCTCGCTGGTGCCGCACCGATACGTCCTGCCAACCAACTACCTGGCGAGTGGTACAACATCGTGTATTCCTACGCCTCAACGATGGGTGACACCATTGACCCAATTACGGACTCCAAGATTGACCCAACAAAATGGACCAAATTAGAGCCGATCACCCATGCGCCTTACGATACCAATATCAATACGAGATTGGGCTTTGCTCTGAAACCTTTTCGTGACGCGAGTGGCCAAATAATTCTCGATCGCCAAGAGACGGGTGCCACTTATCCTTGGATGGATCCCGAGGCCAAAAACTTGTTCATGACCGTCATTGATGACACACTCAGAAACCAACATAAGGTTTTTGGCACTCGTAATTCCAGTGGTGCATATATTGTGAATCCATCGATTGGTTTGCAGAGCGAAAGCCGTTATCCACACACCCCAACCGACCCAGGTCAGGAACCGTATCATACCGCAGACAAAGAGGACTTCGGCGCCACTCGCGGCGTATCGTTTGTTGGGTTATGGAGCAATGGAAAAATTGTCACCATCGATAACTTAAACAATGACATGGATTACCAAGTCGATGGTAACTTCTACAGCCGTGACTTAAGCCTTTACAGTAACAACCCGTCTTATACAAATACAAAACTACCTATGGGAGGAGGACGTGTAAATGGATCCGGCCCAGCCGGTGACGTGGACAACACAGGGTTCATCGAGTCGATGCGGAATACCTATAACTACAATAAAAATGCCAAACCTACTACCATCCGGGACGTCGTCTGGACGATGCAGAATCCCAAACATACCGATGAGCTCGCCTTCGATGATTATTTAGACCGAGACGCTCTCATTGTGGCGAATATGAACGGTTGTGTCATGTACAATGTAAATGAGGTAGATGCTGCAAATGTTATGAAAGGAACGTTGCGCCATCAAAGTGGTTTTAATGGAGGTGCCGTAAAACTCCAGAACGCAGCCACCCCCAGCGCAACTCGCTGGAAGCTACCTGCATTCGGAGAAGTGACTGGGCCGGGGCGTCTGGAGCCGGCTGCCGTAGGAGGATTCCATGGCAAAGGTCTCTGGTTGAACAGCCCGATCGGTTTGAAGTTCCTAGTCCCGAAACAAAATACAACCACAGACGTTACCAAGCATAACTGGTATGTCGGTCTCTTTATCGACTGCCGTGGTAGCGGCGAGCGCGAGCTAATCAAGTTCCCCGATGGTAGCAGCATCCGGATCGATGTCCCTTCTACACCTCCAACAGTTCAACCCATTCCTATCATTAGATATTACGCGACGGATACCGCCACTACTGCCAGCGAATCTGTCACCATAGCCACAGGTATTGGCAACTACGGAAACATGATCCCTGATCCGGGGTGGGCGCACCTCGCTTGGCAGATTAAGAGGGGCGGGAAGGAGATTGACTTTTTACTCAATGGTATGCTTTACCACCGTAAATCATTCAACCAAGCCAATCCCTCGCTATTTCAGATGACAACAGGCACCCAGCCTACAGGAAATTTGATTGTTGGTAATACCTCCTCTACCGACTCACTACTGGGCTTCATGGGCTGGATTGATGACTTTAAAGTCATCGCGCGGACGGTAGATCCAGAGTCTGCCTGCAATCACGCAGGTGGCACCCTCGTAGGCTTGCGCCCGTCTTATCCGGCCACCGATGATCTCAGGAATTTCAATAACAGTTTCCCTCTCTACAATGGGGTCAGAAACGGCTTGGCGATCGAGGAAATCAATCTACGCCTCAGACATAATGGACAATTAACTTATGGTGCCTATGCGAACCTGGTCGACTACAAGCAGGATAAACAACCTATAAACACAGATTCGCTCGTGGTTTCGATGCGCCAGCCACTCCACTTCCCAGAGGGGCCACTCCATTTATCTCGTCCACGGCCAAACTCGATTAAGAATCAATTCTGCCTTACCTGTCATAGTAGCGACAGTGCTACGGGCCTCACCTTGGCAGCTTTAACATACAACGGCGCACAAAATGCGCCTCAAGACATTCGCCGGACACCCCTTCAACCACTCAGGCGTATCTTTGGCAATATCCCAGCAGGATTGGTGACTACGGTATTCCCCGTGAAGCCTGACACCGCTACCTTTGCACCCATCGGCGGGAAATTAATCGATGATTATGTTCTGGGTAACGCCAGCATTCCAGGGATTGCGACCTTTTCGCTGGTAGATGGAAACACGAATCTGGAAATCGCACTTCTGGAGCCAGGCCAGACACCCACGGTGAAACGTTCCAGTTTTTCCCTCTTGCCAGTGAGGAAAATCTTGATCCGTGCGAATCTGAATTCCTCTCACGGGGATGTGGCGCTCAAACTCAATAATGTGAATCACTCCACACTGACTCCAGTTGGCACGGTTCTTCATGCTGGCTTCAATATCCCCTATGCGAATGAATTGACAGGTTTGACGAACATAACCCATACCGTATCTGGAACTCCTACAGGCGGCACCACCGTCTCTGCCAGTTTCACACTCATTCCATAAAAGAGAGATTCAGGAAGAGATATACTGCCGCGCTTCATGTTTTGTGGGAAATGTCGGGCTGGATTGCCCCGTTGGGGCAATCGCTTTGAGCGAAGGTATCATTTGTTCGATTCCATCCTCGAAACACGTCATGCGTTGACAACGAAGAGCCAAAAAAAGTGAGTCGGCTTTTCTTGGTATCGCTTTAAAACGGAGTGGAAAAATGGCACGCTTTTCCAATGGGCATATTTCTAAGCGTGTTTGAGGATGCAGGAATGCTTGTCCCATGGATTGTATTTATCGGTTTCGTTCTTGTCATGTTGGCACTGGATCTCGGGGTGTTCCATCGGAAGTCTCACGTCGTTGGCTTTAAAGAATCCATCGCATGGTCCGCCGTGTGGATCACCATGGGCCTGTCGTTTTCAGTGCTCGTTTATTATGCATACGAAGGTCATTGGTATGGCCTGGGGCTAGCGAAGGACGCCGTCGATGGCATGGTCAATACTGGCAAGCTTGCCGCTACCAAATACCTCACAGGCTACGTGGTAGAAAAATCGTTGAGTGTCGATAATATCTTCGTCATCGCCATGGTCTTCAGTTCGCTGGCGGTTCCTGCTAGATATCAACACCGCGTCTTATTCTGGGGTATTCTCGGAGCGTTGGTCATGCGTGGCGGGATGATCGGAATCGGTGCTGCATTGGTGAAAAATTTCCACTGGGTGCTCTACCTCTTCGGCGGATTTCTCATCCTGACCGCGCTGAAAATGCTCTTCATGAAGGAAAAGGAAGAGCATCCCGAAAATAACCCTATCGTCCGTTGGATTGGAAAGTTTTTCCCCATCACGCGGAATTTTCATGGCGACCATTTCATGGTGAAGGCTGGTAGTGCCGGCTCGTTGGAAGCGGCTGAACCTGGCCAAGAAGTCGTCGTCGATCCCGTCGTCGCCGCTGCACCGAAGGGGAAATGGCTACTCACGCCGCTGGCCGTTGCCTTGCTATTAGTGGAAATCACCGACTTGATTTTCGCTGTCGATTCCATTCCTGCGATTTTCGCGATCACGTCGGATCCGTTCCTCGTTTTCACCAGTAATGTCTTTGCGATTCTCGGTCTGCGCTCACTTTATTTTGCACTCGCGGGGATGATTCACCAATTCCGCTATCTTAAGCTCGCCTTATCGATGGTTCTATTGGTCGTCGGGGTGAAAATGCTGACTGCGAGCTGGTTGAAGGTCTGGCTTGGTGATTCATTTAACCTCATCATCCTCGGCATGATTCTGGGTATTCTCGCGCTCGGGGTAATCGCTTCCGTAATCGCAAATCGCTTGGACTCTGCAAAGAAGCTGGAAAATTGAAAATTTCCATCGCTCTCTCGAATAGCCTTGGCGGAAAATGATGCTCTCTCTAGGAAGATCGGCACATGCAAGAGCTCGCCGCTTCCTACTTCCTCCAGATGGCCGTCATTTTACTGGCTTGTCGCATCATCGGCTTGTTAGGGAAAAAAATCGGACAGCCACAAGTCGTCGGAGAAATGATCGCCGGCGTGTTACTCGGCCCATCCCTGCTGGGGTTGTTTTTTCCTGAAGCTAGCAAACAGCTTTTCAGCCAAGAGACACGTGGGATTCTCTATGTGGGAGCCCAGCTCGGCGTTGGGCTATACATGTTTCTTGTCGGCATGGAATTTAAGATCGAGCTGTTCCGCAGTCGTGCGAAGAGCGCTGCCAGCGTTTCCATCGCCGGGATGTTAGTGCCATTCATCCTTGGCGGATTGCTGGCTCCTTGGCTGCTGAAAATCCCTGGGTTGTTTTCGGAAAAAACCGACGTCTACCAAGCTGGACTCTTCATGGGTGCTGCCATCGCCATCACGGCGTTTCCGATGCTTGCACGCATTATTTACGAACGCGGTCTATCAGGAACCTCGCTCGGCACGCTGGCTCTCGCTGCCGGAGCCATCGACGATGCCGCCGCTTGGTGCGTCCTCGCCATCGTCCTCGCCAGCTTCGGCGGTACAGACACCGTATTTCTCGGGATGCCCATCAATCCGGCGGTGTTGGCCATCGGTGGTGGGGTGATTTACACGATCTTTATGCTGACGGGTGGCAAGAGTTTATTAGCGAAACTTGACGGCATTGCGAGACGTGACGGCGGCGTCAGCCCGACCATGCTGGCGATCATTCTCATGCTGTTTTGCCTTAGCGCATGGTTCACTGACGCCATCGGGATTCACGCGGTCTTCGGCGGATTCATCTTGGGCATCGCCATGCCGCGGGGGATCATCACCGAGGAAGTTACCCGGAAATTGGAGCCCTTTACCGTGATTTTTCTCCTGCCAATGTTCTTCACTTTTTCCGGGCTAAACACGAAACTCGGAGTCATGCTGGAACCATCCGTGATGTTCGTTGCGGTGGTCATTCTTCTCGCTTCCATCCTCGGTAAAGGCGTCGCCTGCTGGGCCGCCGCTCGTCTCAATGGCGAGGACAACCGCACCTCGCTTGCGATCGGTGCCTTGATGAATTCTCGTGGATTGATGGAACTCATCATCATTAATATCGGGCTTCAAAAAGGAGTCATCGGTCCGAAGCTCTTCGCGATTCTCGTCATCATGGCGATCGTTACCACGCTCATGGCCAGCCCGATTTTCGAGATGGTCTATGGTAAACACTCACGCAAAAACAAGAGCGAGATCGACGAAGGTTTGAACGCTTGAATCCCATTTTCTTGACCAAAATCCCGGTCGCGATGAAGAACTAGGCATCTATGCTCTTAGTGCCTCGGTCATATCAGCCATGATGTCCTCGATATGCTCGATGCCAAGAGACACACGAAGCATCCCAGGCTGCACTCCGGCGGAGGTCTGTTCTGCGGCAGAGAGCTGTGAATGAGTCGTGGAGGCCGGGTGAATGATGAGCGTCTTGGCATCGCCAACGTTTGCGAGATGGGAGATCAGCTTGAGGTTGTTCACGAATTTTTCGGCGCGAGCACGGTCACCTTTGATGACGAAAGACAAGACTCCGCCGAAGCCGCGGGTAAGATATTTCTGGGCCTCAGCGTGGGTCGGGTGGTTCGCGAGGCCGGGATAGTTCACGGACTCGACATCCGGGTGCGCGGAAAGCCACTCGGCTAATTTCAGTGCATTTTCACAAGTGCGCTCAACGCGCAGCGAGAGAGTTTCCAGCCCCTGCAATAGCATGAATGAATTGAACGGGCTTTGGCATGGACCCCAGTCGCGCAGACCCTCGACACGGCAGCGAATGATGAACTGGATATTACCGAATGGGCCACCGATGCCGAATACATCATTCATCACCATGCCATGATAACTCGCTGAGGGAGAAGTGAATTGAGGATACTTACCATTCCCCCAGTTATAGGTGCCTGCATCCACGATCACGCCACCCATGCTGGTGCCATGACCGCCGATCCATTTGGTCGCAGACTCCACGATGACGTGAGCACCATGCTTCAGAGGCTGGCAAATCGCACCGCCTGCGCCGAAGGTATTATCCACGATGAGGGGTAGATCATGCTTCTTTGCGAGAGCGACGAAGGCCTCGAAGTCTGGCACGGTCAGCCCGGGATTGCCGATAGTTTCGAGGTAGATGGCCTTGGTTTTCGCATCGATCAGCGGCTCGTAGCTCTCGACCTTGACGCCATCTGCGAAACGGGCCTCGACGCCGATGCCCTTGAAGGCGTTTTTGAATTGGTTGTAGGAGCCGCCGTAGAGATGCGAGGTGGTGACGAAATTATCGCCGACGGTGGCGATGTTATTGATGGCGATGAATTGCGCGGAATGTCCAGAAGCCGTCGCGAGAGCGGCGACGCCCCCTTCGAGAGCCGCCACCCGTTTTTCAAAAACGTCAGTCGTTGGGTTCATCAAGCGGGTGTAAATATTGCCAAATTCTTGGAGGGCAAACAGCTTGGCACCGTGTGCGGAGTCTTTGAATTGATAGGCCGTCGTTTGATAAATCGGCACTGCCCGAGATTGAGTGGTAGGATCAATTTCTTGTCCGGCGTGCAGTTGTAAGGTTTCGAAGTTCATGGATTGTTAGTTTGGGATGGAGGCGCAGGCGTTTGCCAAGGCAGCGATGGATGAGTTCACATCTTTAGAAAATCAATGGAACTTTCTAAGTGCAAGGCCGGAAGAGTCATGGCTATTAAATCGGCGTAAATCAAGCCTATGAATATCCCAACTCCCGAAGATTCCACCCATAGCAATCACGAAGCACTTCTGGCAATCTGCCTTTTTGCGGCTTTTTCCGATGGAGATAAATCCGAGTCGGAGCGCACTCAGATTGCGAAGATTGCCGAGGAGTTAGAATCCAATAATCTGGCCGAGATCTCAAGAAAGATTCTCATGGGAAAAATCTCCATCGAATCGGTAGTCGGCGAGCTAGATTCTCAATCAAGCCGCTTACTCGCCTACGAAATGGCCCGGGCGATTTGTGAAGCGGGAGGCTCCATCACCACTCCTGAGCAAGAGTTTCTCACTCGCCTACGTGCTGCTCTCGCCCTCACCGTGGATGATTCAAATGCCGTGGATGATGAGGTGGATGCCCTGTCTCTGGTTCCCATCGCCCAAGAAAATGCACCGCCAAGCGCGGTCGATCACAGCAGCATGATTCTCAAGTATTCCATTCTCAACGGTGCGCTGGAGCTCTTGCCAGAAACCTTCGCCACCATGGCGATCATCCCGATGCAGATGAAAATGGTCTATCGCATCGGAAAGGCTCATGGCGTCGAGCAGGACCGTTCCCTGATCAAAGAATTTCTTGCGACCGCTGGAGTGGGCTTAGGCTCGCAAGTCGTGGAAGGCTTCGCCCGCAAACTCATCGGGAACTTCGGTAAAAAGCTGGGTGGGAAAACGGCTGGGAAAATAGCGAATCAAGTGACAGGTTCCGCGTTTTCATTCGCGAGTACCTATGCGATCGGACATGTCGCGGAGAAGTATCACAGCGGTGGGAAACGTCTCGCTGGACCGGAAATGAAAGGACTTTTTAACTCCCTTACCGAGCAGGCCAGCACACTCCACGCCCAGTATTTACCAGCGATTCAAGAACGAGCGAAAACTCTCAACCCAGCGGCTATTTTAGCAATGGTCCGGGGGAAAGATCCGTTGTGATATGCTCGTTAAATTTTACCGCCCATCGCGACCTTGCTAGAATGATCTGCGGTCTGTGGGGGAATAGAAATTTCCCACGGGCGCTCGAGCTGCCAGACGATAATGATCCCTGCGATCAGAGCGATGGGATATAGGACTCGATGGTTTTTTTGCATACACAAATAGGGAGGTGCCAACTCTGGAAGGGAAGGGGAGGGGACGCTATGTTTATTTCCCGGAGCCGAAAAGTAGAAACGATACTGCCGCAGGCGATACTGTAGCGCGGTCAACAAGTAAATTTGATTCGCCTCGAAACCAACGTCCGTTTAAAAAACGGCTGATTTTTTTGACCTTTCTTATGGTGATCGCATTTCACAAACCCTATGGCGTTCTCTGCCAGTTCACTCCTGATCTACCAGGACAAAGAACCTTGGCTGATTTCGAGTTTCCTCCCGCAGTTTATCCCATTGGTCGGCTGGATATGGATTCAGAGGGATTACTTCTGTTGAGCGACGAGCCGGGATTCAATCACCGTCTGCTGGATCCTAAAACCGCCCACCCAAGAACCTATCAGGTCCAAGTCGAGGGTATTCCCACCACCGAGGCGGTGAGTTCACTCGCGCGCGGCGGACTCATCATCCAAGGTCATCGGACACTTCCTTGCTTTGCGAAATTACTAGTATCTGAGCCACAAGTCGCGCCTCGCGAGCCACCCGTGCGTTTCCGCCAAGCCATTCCCACCTCGTGGTTAGAGTTGAAATTGATCGAAGGAAAAAACCGCCAAGTCCGCCGCATGACTGCCGCCGTCGGCTTCCCCACCTTGCGGCTGATACGAGTGGCGATCGGTAAACTCGAAGGCGCCGCGCTGGCTCAAGGGACTTGGAAAAAACTCAGCACGGAAGAGATCCATGCCATTTGGAAGAAATAATCAATCTCCCATGCAGATGCCCACGGCCTTGGCCGCCAACACCAGTTCACTGTCCGGCTGCACGAGACGGAGCTGACTCACCGCTTCGCAAATAGGCACGGAATCGACGTGGTAAGCTTGGTAACTGACCATGCGCCCGAATTTCCCTTCCTCAGCCAGCTTTACGGCCATCACGCCGAAGCGCATTCCTAAGATCCGGTCGAGCGATGTCGGAGCACCGCCACGCTGGAGATGACCGAGAGTGCAAGAACGAGTTTCCTTGCCCGTGAGTGATTGCAGGCGGGTGGCCACCTTCTCACCGATCCCGCCGAGCCGGACTTCACCCCCATAGTTCGCATCGAGAGTGACGAAATTTCCTTCCGGCAAGCAGGCACCTTCTGCGACCACCACGAGAGTGCTGTGATGGCCCTCCGCTTCACGGCGTTTGATAAATGCGGCGATTTTCTCAAATGAAAAAGCGATTTCCGGGATGAGGATTACATTCGCTCCACCCGCGATGCCGCCCCATAAAGCGATCCAGCCCGCGTGGCGACCCATCACTTCTAACACCATGATCCGCTTATGGCTGGCGGCCGTGGTGTGCAGCCGGTCCAGACCATCCACGACGGTGGAAACGGCGCTATCGAAGCCGAAGGTC
>JANORE010000619.1:0-5962 GCA_031415155.1 Akkermansiaceae bacterium
ATTTTCCTCCATCACGATCACCAATGGCTACTCGATTGCCGGAAATCGGTTGCGACTTTCCAGTGGGATCATTGCCAGAGGAGTTGGCGGTAGCACGCTTCCGTCTGCGATTTCTGCCGATCTCTTATTGGTGGGATCGCAGACATTTCGCGCAGACGGGGGCATTCCGTTCCATTTAAGATCTAGCAGTGCCGTGGAGGCTGGAGTCTTTAATCTCACGCTGGATTCCAATGCGGCAGACAGTTTCATCACGGTGGAGGGACCACTCAATGGCTCCGGGCAGGTCAGCATTGACGGACCGGGGCAGGTCACCCTCAGCGGCGATAAAGATTTCTCCGGGCCAGTGGTAGTGAATCCGAATGGGGTATTGAATATCAACTCCGCTCGCTCTCTGGGCGCGACTGGCGGCGGGCTGCTGCTAGGAGGAAGACTCATTTTGGGTGGTGGATCTGGCTTTAGCATCACCGAGGCGATCACACTTAATGGCGGTAGCGTGGAGACTCCATCATCGGGCGGTAACGATACATTTGCTCTGGGCGGGACGCTGGATGTCCTTTCAGTAGGCGGGGATATTCATGTCGATGCCGCTACGGATCGCATTATTTTAAACGGCGGAGTCAGCGGCACGGGGAATTTATTCAAAAGCGGTGCAGGAGTTTTGGAAATGTCCGGCGGGGTGAGCAATCCCTACAGCGGCACTTTTACTGCGGAGAAGGGTCTGACTTTATTAAATAAAGCCGATTTCTCAATCATCGGGTCCAATGTGATTCAAGTCATCTATGCCTTCTCAGGTCCAGTCGTCATAGCGGGAGATTCCTTCCAAGACACGGCGGAAATACGCTTTCTCCAGCCGAACCAATTTCCTCCTACGGCAAGTCTCACGTTGAAAGAATTCAGCCTGCTCAATCTCAATGGAAAGTCGCAGGAGCTCGCGAACTTAACGGTCAATCCTGGCGCCCGTCTGGAAATGGTGGGCAGTGGGATTGGGATCTCCGCGATCCTTGGCAAGCTCACCGTCTCCCGTGGCATCACCATGCAGAATGCCGGGCAGGGAGAATTCACGATGAATGGGGTGCTGGAAATCGGTAAGCCCGATGTTTTCTGGGACGTTCCTGTGGGGCAAAGCTCCAAGATCAACGCGCTTCTCTCTGGCAGCACCGCTAACAGCTCCTTGCTCAAAACGGGGGACGGCACGCTGACATTGAACGGTGTTTCCAGCTTGCCGCTGATCAAAAGCACGGGCGGAAGATTGGTCGCGAATAGCGCGAGCCCCGCAACCGCACTGGAACTGAACGGACCCACCGCCGTACTCACAGGCACCGGCACCGTCGCCAGTCTGAATGCCCTCGCAGGAACTGTGAGTCCAGTTCCTAACAGCTCGCTGACGTCGGTAGGCCGCACCGCATTTTCCCCGGGTAGTGCGCTGGATATCTTGTTCGATAATGTGGCAAATACCACGCTCATTCATGGCCAGCTTACCTGCGGCGGCCTTACGAATCTCAATAATGCCGAGCTCGTCATCAACGGAATCGGAAGCGATTTCCTCGGTAAACCCGGCGATCTATTCCCGATCCTCATCAAGACGGATGCAGCCCCAGTAACTGGCACATTTAAAAATCGTCCGAATCTCCGAGCCTTTGAGGACAAGGGCAGGATCTTCTCTATCAATTACGAAGGTGGAAATGGTAACGACGTCGTCCTCACGCTGCTCGCTGCTTTTCCAGAAGACACCTTCGGCCCCACGGTGAAAGTCAAAAGCAAGCCACCGAAGCTCACGAAGAAGAAAAAGATCCTCATCAAGGGATCCGCGAATGATGCATCGGGCATCTCAAGCGTGCAGTTCCGCATCGGCAATGGCCCGTTCCAGAAAGCCACCGGCACCACCCAATGGCAGATCACGTCTCAGTTAAAGAAAGGCAAGAACAAGATCACCGTCATCGCGATCGATAATTTCGGCAACATCAGCGCGAACAAAGTCATCAAGATCAAGCGGAAGTAATTTCACCACCAGCAATCCGAATGAAATTTCGCGGATGCAATCCAAGGCGCCACCCCTGCTGCCTCATTTACCTCACGATTAGGACACGGCCAATGACTTGGTTTTTTGATTCGCTGATCGGAGCCACCTCATGGGAGGAAAATCGAATCCGCGACATTTACGCTGGGACTTGATCGAGGTGGAAGGCATGGTGCACCGCGCGGGCTGCGTCCTCGATCCGGGTCTCATCGACGGTCACGGCGATCTTGATTTCCGAAGTAGAAATCATGCCGATGTTGATGCCTGCGTCGCCTAGAGCCTTGAACATGGTGGCAGCGACACCCGAGTGGGAACGCATGCCGATGCCGACGGCGGAGAGCTTGGCGATACCTGCTTCCGTCTCGATTTTCGAATTCGGCGCGAGGTCGGCAAGGACGTGTTTCAGCGCGGCTTGTGCTTTCCCCAAATCGCTGGAGTGCATGGTGAATGAGTGGCGAGCTTGGCCGTCGTGGGCGATGTTCGCGACGATCATGTCGAGATTGATTTCCGCATCGCCGAGGGCACCGAGGATGAGGCCAGACATGCCGGGCTGGTCGGGAATGCCAGTGATGGTGACACGGGCTTGTGAGCGTTCGATCGAGACGCCACGGATGACGACGTTTTCCATATTGGGATGTTCTTCTAGCACGAGAGTTCCAGGGTTATCGTTGAGGGATGAGCGGACTTCAAAAACAACGCCGAATTTTTTTGCAAACTCGACGGAGCGGGACTGCATGACCTTGGAGCCGGATGAGGCCATTTCCAGCATTTCGTCATAGGAAATCTCTGGCAGCTTGCGGGCGTTTTTCACAATCCGCGGGTCGCAAGTATAGACGCCATCGACATCGGTGAGAATCTGACAGACATCCGCCTTGAGCGCGGCGGCCACGGCGATGGCGGTGAGATCTGAACCACCCCGGCCCAGCGTATGAATCATCCCGTCGCGGGTGATTCCTTGGAATCCAGCGACAGTAAGAGTTTTCCCTTCTTTGAGAAAATTCAGCATCAGCGTGGGATCCATATTGGAAATACGACCACGGGTGTGTGAGCCGGAGGTGAAAATCCCTGCCTGCCGACCGGTAATAGACGCGGCATCCACGCCGATTTCATGAAGGGCGATGGCCAGAAGGGCGATGGATTGTTGCTCGCCAGTGGCAAGGAGCACGTCCAGTTCTCGCTCGCTGGGATTTTCTGCGAGATCCTTGGCCATCTTGATGAGACCATCCGTGATGCCGGACATGGCGGAAACCACGGCGACGACTTGATTTCCCGCGTCGCGGGTGCGTTTCATCCGGGCAGCGACATTACGGATGCGGTCGAGCGAGCCGACGGACGTGCCGCCGTATTTTTGAACAATAAGGGCCATGGTTAGGAGCGAACCGCAGTGAAAGGGAACTTCGGAATTTTGGCAAGAAATTGGATGAGAGTTTCCTCAAACACCTCAATAAACGTCCCGGAGGTAGCGTTTTTCCTTCTTCAATTGGCTGATAAAAGCGGCGGCTTCTGCGGGAGTGAGCTTCCCATGATTTTCGGCGACTTCGAGGAGCGCTAGATCTACGTCTTTTGCCATCCGTGAAGCATCGCCGCAGACATAGAAGGCCGCACCATTCTTCAGCCAGGCCCAGAGCTCAGCCCCGTTGGTGACCATGAGATTCTGGACATAGACTTTCTCCTTCTGGTCGCGTGACCATGCAAGATCCAGCTTGTTTAGGGTGCCATCTGCTTGGAAAGCTTCGAGTTCATCTTGGTAGAGGAAATCCGTGGCACGGTGGGGATTCCCGAAGAAGAGCCAGTTTTTTCCTTTTGCAGCGGTGGCTTTGCGGTCTTCGAGAAAGGCGCGAAACGGTGCGATGCCTGTGCCGGGACCGACCATGATGACGTCTGTGTCACCATTTTCAGGAAGTCTGAAGGCGGGATTGCTATGAACGTAAACGCGGGGCGGCATTTCCTCGACCACCCGATCTGCAAGAAACGTGGAACAAATTCCGCCGCGTTTACGGCCAAATGTCTCATAGCGAACGATGCCGACGCAGAGGTGAACTTCACCGGGATGGGCACGGGGGCTGGAGGCGATGGAGTAGAGCCGGGGCTGAAGTTTTTTGAGGATGGAAATGAATTCTCCAGCAGTCGTGAAATTGGCAGGATGGTCGATCACTAAATCGATCAAATCTCGGCCCCAACAAAAATCCTCGTAAGCCTTTTTATCATCGGCAGCGACGAGCGAGCTCAACAGCGGCGAATCACTATGCGCCTGCCATTTCTGGAGGATCGACTTGTTCAGCGAGCCGATGTCATAGTGACGGATCAGAGATTCACGAAGCGAAACCTCACTGCCATCTGAAGTGGCGACGGTGCCAGCTTCGAAGGGCAAGTTCGCGATGATTTCATCGACGACATCGGAATCATTCAGTGGATAGACGCCGAGCGCGTCGCCGACTTCGTAGGTGAGGCCGGAGCCTTCTAGCGAGATCGCGATCTGATGGGTCTGCTTTTCGCCCGGACCATTGAGATTGTAGTTTTGGATGATTGATGCTGGAAATGGGTTGCTCTTGGAGACGCCGACATTCTCGGGTTCGTCAGAGATTTCCTCATCTGCGGAAACACCTGCCCCGGCAGGCTCGATAGCGGCAAGAATACCAGCAGACCATTGCGCGAAGGGCGCGTCAGGATCCACATCGACATCGGTGCGGTCGTAAATACGCGTCGCACCCAAGGCCGCAAGACGCTGGTCAAACTCGATCCCGCATTTGCAAAAATCCGGGTAGCTGCTGTCACCCAGCGCAAGGACCGAATATGAAACTCCATCCAGCCGGGGCGCGGCATCGCTCATCAACCAACCGTGAAGATCTGCGGCGGTGTCCGGCGGCTCACCATCGCCATAAGTGGAAGTGATGATGAGAAGGTTTTTTTCCTGCGATAACTTGGCACGATCATAGATCGCCATATCGTAAGTTTCAGGGGTGAAATTCCCCTTCTTCAAGGTCTTGGTAAGCTTTTTCGCGAGTCCTTCCGCGGTGCCAGTTTGTGAGCCGTAAATGATCGTGACTGGCAAAAGTGAAGCACGGCTCGTGGAAGCACTTTGATTTCCTCCCAGTAGTGCGGAACTCAGAAAGCTGCTGAGCCATGAGCGTTGTTCGGCAGTAAAAGGGGCGTCGCTGGGAAGTTGAATCGGAAAAACCATGGTTCTGAAAAAGGCTAGCCTCCTCAAAGGCGGCGAAACTTGAAATCGGATCGGAATTCACACAAGCTCGTCTCATGCCAGATTCATGACCATTTCACCCAAGTTGCATGAGTGCGGCTAATGACAAGAATGCTCGATACACGCGCTGTTGAACTCAAGATTTCCAGCTCAACGCACCTTTTTTCAAGGCATAGATATAAGCAAAAACCAGAATTCCGGCGAAGCCTGCCATGCTGACAAGTGCCGTGGCACCCTGCGCGGCAAGATCCCGAAATTGTACCGCCCATGGATACATGAAGACGACTTCGATGTCGAAAATCACGAACAACATCGCGACGAGATAAAATTTCACGGAAAATCTAGGCGCGCCGTCACCGATCGGCAGCATCCCGCACTCGTAAGCACTGTCCTTGGTTTTGTTCGTCTTGGCCGAGCGACCAAAAATGACACTCATCGTGAGCGTCGAAACCGCAAATCCGATGGCGATCAGGACTTGGAAAAGAACGGGAAGATAATCTTGAGGCATCGGTCAGAGGAAAACGTGTTGCGGTGTTGATAACGAGGGATTCAGGAAATGGATAGCAAAAATCTACCAGGAATCCGAACTTTGCGGAATGCCAAGGCCAAGGCGAATATCGCGTTGTCACCCATGCGCCTCCCGACTAACTTGAATTGTTAAGCGGCGGCGGGTTGAAGGGTGAGGCCGAGTGCGGCGGCTTGTTTTTCGAGGGCTTTGCGGCGGCGGGCCTCGCTCTGTGGGGTGA
>JANORE010000620.1:0-1621 GCA_031415155.1 Akkermansiaceae bacterium
GATCATGGCAAACGAATAGAGAGTATCATACAGGGACAAACTGAGGACAAAGTGCGCGCCGTCCCAGAGCCAGTGTCGCGGGGCCAGCCAGGGTCGGAAAAAGGGCGTCAAAAACGTCGCGGCAAAAAGACATCCCGTCCAACCGACCAAATCGCTGCGCTTGCGGCTGGTGGCAAAGTAATCCACCATCCACGCTCCCGCCACGTCGTTGGCGGCGTTGATCATTCCGTACAGTACATTCCCGGCACTGTACACGTGCGCGGGGAGGTGGTAGGCGGAAAGAAATGTCTCGACGTGGAACAAACCAAAGACCGAAGCCAATAGGGAAGCCGCTACACCAGCCACGGCAAGACCCGCCATGACGTTGGGTCCGATGGTGCTACTGTGCGTGAGAAGTTGTGGATGGCTTGAGTGAGCGGTATGCTGGTGCTTGTTGGGGGTGCTGTTGCTGGGGTGGTGATCCGTGCGTTTCTTGCCGTTTGGCTGGAGCGGCGACAACAGCATCGGCTCCGCACTAGTCGTAGTGGCATCGTTGGGGTTGGTTGTCCCACTGTGGCACTTGTTGCTGCGGTGAGGAGAGCCTCGTTTTAAAGATCCTTTCTCGTTCATAGTTCTCAGACCGCTTGTTTTGAGTGGGCAAGGGGAGGGGTATCGGAGATCATTGCGACAAAGAGCAATATTAGTTGCTCGGTTGAAGATCTCTGAATCGAAACCCGACCGAGCGTTTGGATCTTTACTTATTATTGTCATGTGTTAAGTTGTGACAATAATACAGTACAATTCTTTACTAGCTTGAGTAGGCGGATAGCAACAATAGCTCAAAATTGAACAAAAGCTTCCACGCAGAAACTAGCGAATAGGATTCGGTCGTTGGACCTGCTCGCTCCACATCTCAACAGTTTAGGAGATGATGGAGCAGGATGGAAGGATTACGCTGAAGCAATTTGAGGAACAGTGGAAAAATCTGTTTCAGCGAGATGCAAGTCTCGACGGCACTGAAATCGCACCAAGACCCCGAGACGCGGCTGCACAAGAAGGCGATCCATTCGACTGCCAGTCAGTGGCGATTCCGACCACCCGCGGTCTCGTAGATGAGGTCGCGAACGAATTCGTGCTGCGGTGGAGGTCACTGGATGCACGCAAGGTAGAAGCCACATCGCCGAATGATACCATGAATTACGGTGACAGCGAGCACGAGACCGAGCTCGATAAGGATAAAATTGGTGATGACGACGATGATGATGATGATGACGACGACAACGGTAATGGTGATCCTTCGACCAACCGAAAGCGCAAACGACGCGTTCGATTATCGCGCCACATTCGTCTTCCCGAGCGCTTTGATTACACGACCAGCAAATGCAATTCTCCGCCGCCCGATGATGGGACGGGCGATCGCGTCGTCTCACTGGACGATCCGACTTCGACTCTGTCGTACCACGCGGAACTCTGGAAACTCTTTCGAGAGATCCCCTCCGACGACCAGATTGAACAAGAAGCGGTCGCCGGCTGTAATTTGCCCAACACGAAACAAATATACGATGAAATCACGGAGGTACAAGGACAAAGCAATTACTTTCAAGTTGACGGCCACGCGCTGTCGCGTTGTCGTATGAACGAT
>JANORE010000621.1:0-7536 GCA_031415155.1 Akkermansiaceae bacterium
ATCTCAGACATTACCCACGAAACGTCGCCCGACACCGAACAGTCTGTTCAAGCGCCTAAACGCCATCACGGGAAACCGTAAACAACGCGTCGCTGCAACCGCCACGGCAGACATGGAAATCGAAGATGGCAGCTCCAAAATCTCGCGGGCCTTGACGATCATTTTCCTCATCCACATCGTCGCGATTGGGTTGATTTTCGTACATCAGAAATTTCTGGATGGCCGCGCACCCAGCGATTCAGAAACGGTTAGGAAAACACCAGAAGCTACATCTGCGATTTCCGCGAGTGCATCTCAGCGGCTAGATCTTCCCCGTATTGAATCGAATGAAAAACCTTACATCGTGAGACAGGGAGATAACTACGCTCGCATTGCTTCCTCCATCGGTGTCGATGAAGGCGATCTCCGGCTCGCCAATAAACATGCAGATATCGTTCCTGGCCTATTACTTAAAGTCCCACCCAAAAGAGCGGTCGTCGCCGTCCCACTTGTCGCCATTCCAGAAACGATACCTGAGATCGCTAGCAACTCTGAAGAAGAACTGGTGGAAACGGCTCCCTTCGAAGTGAGCGATACGCCACGCGCGAAAGTCGTCCAACCGGTTCGAGAAGAAGTCGCGGCCCTATCCAAACCCAAGACTCAGCCAAAAACTCGCACCCCAGCAGCCACTGGAAAAAACTATGTCGTCAAAAATGGCGATAGTATCTGGCGGATTGCGAATAAATATAAAGTGAATCAGGCTGCTCTCATGAAGGCCAATGGCATCCATGACGCGGGTAAAATCAAGGCGGGTATGAGCTTAGTGATTCCTCAGTAATTTCTACAAATGACTCGTCATTGCTCGATTATCCTTTGTGCTGCAGTCGCCGCTCTAGTCGTGCTGGGACTCATCATGCTGACCAGTACGGGCGCATGGGTGAAAGGCTTCGGGCAATATCATTTCCTAACACGCCAAGCAACGATGGTCTTAATCGGCTTGGTCGCCGCAGTCGTCGCCTCGAAATTTCCGATAGAAACATTACGAAAGTTTGCTCCATGGATGCTTGCGGCCTCTTGCGTCCTGTTAGTTCTTTGTTTTGTCCCCGGCATCGCAGATCCACAATACGGCTCGAATCGCTGGATCAAAGTCCCACTGATCGGGCAGTTTCAACCGTCCGAAGCGGCGAAAATCATCATCGTCATGTCACTTGCCGCATGGTTTGCAAGATGGCAGACGGAGGTGCATACGTTTTGGCGCGGTTTCGTCATTCCAGGAATCATCGCGGGACTTCCCATCGCGCTGATCGCCGCTGAAACTGATGTCGGCACCGCGCTTTCACTTTCAGTCGCCGTGGGAGCCATTCTATTTTGTGTCGGCACGCGCATCATCTATGCGGGACCGACTGCACTGGCCGTGATCGCAGCGGCGTCTTACTATGTTTATAATAATCCAAATCGCTGGGGACGGATTGAGGCGTGGCTTGATTTAGAAAATCCTGTGCACCAATTAGATCGCGGGATGCAACAATGGCGCGCACTACTAGCACTCGGCAATGGGGGACCATGGGGGGTCGGGCTAGGGAATGGCGTCGAGAAATTTGGCACTCTCACCTTTGCTCACATCGACTTCATTTTCCCAGTTGTCGGTGAAGAACTTGGCTTACCCTTCACCTTGGGCGTGGTGTTTTGCTACGTCCTCATCGCCTTGGCTGGATGCGGCATCGCGCTACAAGCCGCCACCGTTTTCAATCGCTGCGTCGCACTAGGATTAACCTGCGTGATCGTCGTCCCGGCGATTGTCAATATTGGCGTGACCACTGCACTCCTGCCCAATGACGGGCTTCCATTGCCATTTGTAAGTTACGGCGGAACCAGTCTGGTCTTCAGTCTCGCCGCTGTCGGAATCTTAGTAGGAATTCATCGCCGTTCATACGTCACGGTTTCCCAAGAATTCCCTCTCTCGAAGCAAACTCGACTCGCCGTGAGACTGTAAGGTTTTCAGATATCACATCTGAAATTTCTACCGCGATGGCCACCTATGCATTCAGCGGAATTCAGAAGATCTTGATTTTGGTAGATGTGGATTGGCGGAGTTGCTTGCGGAGATCTGTAACTGCTTGGCGGCGTTTGATCGCTTCGAGAGCCGAGCGGATTTCTGACTCGGCCTGTTGGAAGGTGCGTGGCTCGGCAAATTTGCGTTCCGTGACTTCGATGAGGTGCCAGCCGAGTTGAGTCTGAATCAATGTGGGTGAGTTTTTTTCTAACGGGAAAACTTGATTCGAAAAATCATCGGGGAGTCGGGCACGAGTCATCCAGCCGAGATCACCACCACGGTCCTTGGTCGCTGGATCTTCGCTGAATTCCTTAGCGAGCGAGGCGAAGTCTTGTTTCTTAGATTTTAAGATCGTCAGGGCTTCAGCCAGTTTCTGCTTCGCGGCTTCGGATGGATGATCCAGCGTTGGAAGGAAAATATGCCGAGCTGAGATCCGTTCTGGAATGGAAATGAATGGCTGGTTTTCTTCGAACCACTTCCGCGCTTCCTCGTCGGTGACTTGGATGAACGGGCGGATGCGTAATTCAATCAACTTTTCCTGCTTGATTTGATCGGTTAGCCGATCTCGCAGCTCTTGTTCCGTGGCGACACCCTGAGATTTCATCGCTGTTTCAAGTGCGCCTTTGCTTTCGAAACGGCCCAGCAACCGGCGTAGGCGTTCGTTGACTTCATCCTCGCTGACGGGAAGTTGTGGCGAGATGGCTTGCGCTTGGAGCTGAAGAATTTCGCGCTCAATGAGTTCATCCAGAGCGGCGAAGCGGACGAGCTTGAGTTCTTCGGGCGTGGCACTTTCCTTGGATTTTCCCTGAAGCCAGAGGCGCTCACTGATGGCGCGGTCGAGCTGGCTGTTAGAAATGGATTTGCCAGCGACACGGGCGGCGAGATCTTGGCTGGGCAGCCGAAAGCTGTCACCCATGGACCAACGACGCATGGGGCCGTCGATGATGAAAAACTCGGCTAACAGATAAAGAATGATGGCCCCGTAAAACAGGAAACGGATCTTATTGACCACGCTCATGGCGATTTACCGAATCTCCACGGTCGTGCCAGGACGGATCAAGGTCGGGAGGCGGACGGCGTCCCAATTCGCCAGACGGATGCAGCCCGAGCTGCGAGCGCGGCCGATGGTTTCTGGATCGGAAGTGCCGTGAAGGCCGATGCCTGGCTTGCTGAGGCCGCACCAGAAAATACCAACTGGGCTATTCGGGCCGGGTGGGATGTCGAGGGTTTCTGATTTCGCACTGCGTTTTCCCGTCTCTAACAGCCTTTTATCATATCGCCATGACGGCAGCTCGACGGAGTTTCTCACTTCCCATTTTCCGTATTTGATAAACTTCGGCTTGCCGGGCGTGATCGGAAATGAAGCGATCAATCCACGATTTGCGGACTTCCGTTTTACCGCAGCCACGGTCGTGCCGGGTTCTTCAACGACGAGTGCGGCCGGTGCGGCTTCGTAAAAACGCGCTTGGTTTTTCTTCGTGTCGACCACGACGTGACGCTGGCTGAGTGCTTCGTCAGATTGATACATCGCTCCGGTGAGTGACTCGATGGTGAAGGGTTTCACATTCGGGACGATGAGTGTGTCGCGCGACTTGAGGCTGTAGACTTTCTTCTGCCCGTTGAGGTCGATGAGGTATTGCACGTCGGTGTGGTAGCGCTCGGACATGAACTCGGCGACGCTGCGGTAAGTCATGCGGTTGCGTTTCGCCTGCTGTGCCTTGCTCGTCGGCAAGTTACCCACCCAGGCTTTCGTGAAATCGGGGACGATGGCGGTGGCCAGTGGATTTGGCACCGCCTTGCGTGCGGCGGCATTCACGGCGGTCCAATCTTCGATCGGGTGACCGTTCACCTCGTTCCATGCTTGCACCGCGAGTTCGCTGAAAAGACCAGGCTTCCCATCGATCACACCGGGGCCGAAATTCGAATCATCTAGGAAAATTTGCAGGCGGATGGCGTCTTCGCCGACAGGCTTCGCGTCGAGTGGTGAAGGAGTCACCGCAGTGGCGGCCTCGATGGGAGTTGCTGGCACGGCCACTGGTATGACGCGTTTCGGCGGAGCCGGGGCGACCGATTTCGGCACCTCTGGCACGCTGCCGGGAACCTCAGAGTCGATGAATTCATCGCTGCCTATTTTTTGTGCTTGGAGAGGAGACGGAGTTTCCTGCGCTGCTGCGAGTGAGCCGAAAACGATGAGGATGGAGGAAACGATGCGGAACATGGGGATAGTTTCTGGGGAAAATTTAAGCAGGAACAGTTTCAAACACTTCGAGCCGTCCAGCAATCGCCGCCGGGACGACTGCCGTCACGAGGATGTCATCGCCTTCGTATTCCGTCGAGAGCACTTTTGCTTCGCGGTGGAGGAGACTGACAATGTCCGCGCGATTTTGCGGAATCCGGTAACTTTGATGGCGCACTCGGTCGGCAAGAACTTGGGAGCAACACCGAAGCAATTCCTCAAGGCCCAGACCATTGACTGCCGAGGCATGGAGAGCTCCGGGGAATTTTTTCTCCAGCGCAATCAACTCGAAGGGATCGGTCACGCGGTCGATTTTATTCAGTACGGTGATGATCGGCTTATCGATGGCGTCGAGTTCTTCCAGAACTTCCAGCGTCGTATCGTGAAGCCGCTCAATCTCCGGTGAACTTGCGTCCAAGATGTGGATCAGAAAATCTGCAAGATTCGCTTCTTCCAGTGTCGCCTTGAAAGCCTCGACCAGACGGTGGGGTAAATTTCTCACAAATCCGACCGTGTCTGTGATGAGTAGCGGCTGGCCATCGGGCAAGTCGATCTTACGCGTCGTCGTATCGAGCGTGGCGAAGAGCATGTCCTTCGCCATGACATCCGCTCCGCTGAGGATATTCAGCATCGTGGATTTCCCGGCATTTGTGTAGCCGACGATGGCGGCGTGTGGCGTGCCGACACGTTCGCGCTCCTTGCGTTGGGTCTTCCGCTGCTTGCGGACGAGTTCGATTTCGCGCTTGGCGCGGTCGATGGTCTGATAGGCGAGACGGCGGTCCACTTCGATTTGTTTTTCGCCCATGCCGCGAGAAGCACCGCCACCCGCGCCACCGCCGGAGCCGGCAGATTCCCGGTCGAGGTGACCCCACATCCGGGCGAGCCGAGGCAGCGCATATTGCATCCGGGCGAGTTCCACTTGGAGGCGAGCTTCTCTCGTTTGCGCCCGCTTCGCGAAAATATCGAGGATCACCTCCTCGCGGTCGATCACGCAGAGGTCGGCCAGTTTTTCCCATTCGCGTTGCTGAGATGGGGCGAGGCCGTTGTCGATGACGATGACGTCGCACTCGTGGGCCTTGGCGAGCTGGACCAGCTCATCGGCTTTTCCGGTGCCGCAGAGAAATTTTTTGTGCATTTCCCGGCTGCGGTAGAGCACGGACTCGATGACTTCTACTCCGAGGGTTTTCACCAACTCACCGAGCTCTTCGAGCAGTGACTCAGATTCCACTGCTTCACGGGCGTCGAAGTAAAAGCGCACCAATAAAGCGCGCTCGATCATCTCGGGCTTTTCTCTGACTTCAAACATCTGCGGATGAGATAGCATTCTCACCCCACGGCGGCCATGGGAATTTTTCAGTTCTCAGAATTTCCTGCCTCCTCGGTGGCGGAGCAGAGGGAACTGAAATCTGATAGATTTCTCACCGCCTTTTAAGCATCCGTGCCAACAAGCTCTCCCCTTCACCGCGCACGAGAGTAATGATCACATTCGTATCACGCGTTGGTTCACGGGCGCGGTGACCATTTTAAAAAAACGAAATCACTCCGCGATGTAGAGGATGCGTCCACAGTTCTCGCACTGAGTGACTTCTCTCGCGGATTGCACCTTGATGACGGTGGAGGGGATGAGCTTCATGTGGCAGCCTTCGCACTTCGCATCGTTCATTTCGGCGAGGGCGAGTCCGTCCTTTCCTTTCATGAGCTTGGTGTAAAGCGGCAGGAAATTTTCCGGGGCGAGGGCGGCGAGTCGTTCTCGATCGGCGAGGACTTCGCCACGAGTGATCTTGACCCGTTCATGGCGCTCGGCGATGGAGAGGAGATCTTCTTTGACCAATGTCTGAGTGCGGGCGAGCGCAGCCTCGGCGGTTTTTTGGGCGGCCCGGAAGCCGTCCACTTCTTCCATCGCTTCGAGTTCCTTGGTCTCGAAGTCATCGAGCTCTTTCTCGTAGCGCACGACTTCATGGCCGAGTGCGACGAATTCTTCGTTTTTCCGAGTGTCGAATTGTTGTAATTTCAGGCGTCTGATGGTGGTGCGGCGGGTCTCGGCATCCAGCTCGATTTTTTTCACCCGCAGTTCGCAATCGAGCAAGGCTTGGTGGGCACGGGCGAGGGCGGCTTCATCGCCGGCGAGTTTTGCTTTGGCGCGAGCCTCGTCGAGGGGGAGTTTTTCTAAATCCTTGGCCAGTGCCATTAAGCGGCGATCACGATCTTGGAGAATTAATAGCGCACGGACTTCAGCTTGCATGGCCACTGGGTAAACGCCCGGACTGGTTACGGCAAGGATTGCTTGCGACATGGAAGAGCTGACGGATGAGGAGCGATTCCTTAAATGGAGAGGATTTACGCGGACGAACAGAAATGTTGATTCCAGATTGCCGTCCGGAGACGGAGCTTGCTTACTCCGTCGTGATGAATGAAGAGCAAGCGATCCTGAACGCCATCGGCACGGTACGCTCGTGTTTCGTGGAGAAATTCGCCGTGCCGCGGCAGCCGGGGCTTTGTCCGAGTGCGTGGGCTAGGCTGGTATTTCATCCGGCGTATCGTAGCCACGAAGCGGTCCGTGGGATCGAGGGGTTTTCCCATGTATGGCTTATTTTTAAATTTCATGAAACCGCCGCACAAGGGTGGAAGCCGACGGTGCGGCCGCCTCGCTTGGGTGGAAATCAGCGCGTGGGAGTGTTCGCGAGTCGCTCGACATTTCGCCCAAACGGGCTTGGACTTTCCTTGGTGAAATTGGAGGGCGTCGATACCACTTCGGCAGATGCACCCGCGCTATTGCTCGGTGGAGTGGACTTACTGGATGGCTCGCCGATCTACTATGTTAAACCGTTTTTGCCTTATGCCGAGGCTCTGCTAGATGCACGGGGAGGATTCGCCCACGAGCCGATTCCGCGATTGTCCGTGGTGGTGGAGCCGGAAGCGGCTGGGGAATTCCAGAGATTACCCGAGCGGGCGCGGGCAGTTTTGTTAGAGGCACTGGCGCTGGATCCTCGGCCAGCGACGCAAGTGGGAGATCCGCAGCGGGTCTTCGGTGCTGCCTTGTGTGGCTATAATGTGAGATTCACCATCCATGATGGAGTGTGCCGGATTCACGAGATCACACTGAGACGGTGAACTTAGCGGCTCGATCAAAGATTTTAACTTCTACGCCAGTGACGACGCCACCAATTGGGGCGAACCCGTCGCCAAGGGAAGCTTCATCGGCATCCTCGCGGCACAACAGATTCATGAGTGGCTGGTGCGCTCGACTGGATTCGAACCAGTGACCGTC
>JANORE010000622.1:0-6813 GCA_031415155.1 Akkermansiaceae bacterium
CCATCGCCGCTTACATCGATCTCAATCCCGTTCGAGCGGGCATGGCCAAAGACCCGGCGGAATATCGTTGGAGCAGCTACGGCGAAGCCATCGGCGGCGGCAATAAAGGCAATGGCAAAAAGGCCCGCGCCGGGCTGGTCCGAGCCATGCGTGCCCACCTCGGAACTCCCGCCGATGCGACCTTCTGGCCGCACGACGTCTCCCGCGAATACCGAAAACTCCTTCTAACAGGCTCCATCGAACGCAAGACCGAAGCTATCGGGCGCGATGGAAAACTCCACGCGAAAACCACCCGCAAAGGCATCTCCAAAACCGAGGCCGCTGCCGAATCCGCAGACATTCCGTTAGGAAAAATGCTCCGCCACCGGATTCGCTATTTCACCGACGGAGCGATCATCGGCAGCCGAAATTTCATCAACGAAGCCTTCGATCAAGCCCGCGAACGCTTCGGCCCGAAGCGCAAAACCGGAGCCCGAAAACTTCGAGGCGCAGCCAGCCCCGCGTCCGCCATTCTCTGGAGTTTACGAGATTTACAAAAAGGCACCGACGGGACGAGTGTGAAGAATCAGATGGATGGCTAGTTCGAACTCAGTGCCCTTTAAATCCAGCCCAGCCTCTTGGTCAAAAATCAACTTGACTCTTACTAGGGCTTGGCGAGCCTCACTAAAGGCATATAACCCATGAAATTTCCCTTCAAGTTGGCTGCGATATGGTGGCTCATTTCAACTACTGGATTGCACGCTCAAGAAGTGCCAAAAAAGCCACAACCGAATCCTGCGGTAGTTGTAAAAGCAGCGTTTGAAATTGATCAGCACATCGCCGCGTTTTACCGAAACAAGCAGCTGCCAGTTCCGCAGGTGACCGATGATGCTACATTCATGCGACGGGCCTTTTTAGTCGCGATCGGGCGAGTTCCCACGGCGGAAGAAGGGCTGACCTTCATCGAAATCGAAGATCCCACGAAGCGTGAAGCTCTTGCAGACTATCTTTTAAAATCGCCCGGTTTTTCCAGTCACATGACCAATTGGGCCTTCGATCTCTTACGAATGACCGATCAGCGATCCGGATCTTCCGTGACGAATGAGCCTTACCGGAACTGGGTTCGCAAGGCGATCACAGACAATATGCCATGGGATGAATTCACTCAGAATTTAGTCAGTTCCTCAGGTGACGGCTGGGATCCCAAAACGGCTGCGGTCGGCTACTACACTCGTGATCGTGGAATGCCGCTGGATAATCTTTCGAACACCATGCGCTTATTTTTAGGCGAGAGAATGGAATGCGCTCAATGTCATGATGATCCTTTTGGGAAGACAGAACGCCACGATTTCTTCGAGCTTGCGGCCTTCACTCATGGCCAAAAAACCTTGAACCAAGATTACATGCAGCCGTTGTGGGATGAGCTTCAGGATGATGAAAATCTGGATCGGAGCCAATATCGTGCCGCCCAAGTCTTATGGGATGGCGTGTATGATTTATCACTGGCTGGCGGTGCCGCGGGTAACATCCAGCTTCCTCAGGATTATCAATATCGGGATGGAAAACCGGGAGAAGTAGTCGGCGCACGCACACCTTTCGGCCGGACGGTTCGTATCTCTGAGAACGCTTCTGATCAACATGGGCGCAAGCAATTAGCCGACTGGATCGCCTCCATGACTGGCGAGCAATTTCCATCGGTCATCGCGAACCGGATGTGGAAACGTGTCATGGGCAAAGGGATTTACGAACCTGTGGATGAATTCATCCCCGCGGAAAAAACAAACCACCCAGAACTGGTGAAGTATCTCACGAAGCTCGTCGTCGAGCTCGACTATGATCTTCAAGCATTTCAGAAAGTCCTCTTACTCACCCGGACTTTTCAATTTGCTACTAATCCTAATCCTTCTTCCGTAGAAGGCGGCGATGACTTTCATGGGCGTAAAATTGAGCGGCTATCGGCAGAGCAAATTTGGGATTCGCTCATCACACTTGCGGTAGGAGATCCCGATCAATTCGCCCCTCGCGGTCTAGATGATCGTATTTTTCTGGATGGGAAACCCATTCTCGTAGGCAAGAAAACCATGCGTCAACTCTCACAAGAAGTTCTGGCCCTCAAGTCGGATAGGGAAGTTCGTAATTATTTTTCTAAGTTTTACCAAGAGATCCAAGATGGAAGTTCTGGCGAAGGTGCTGGCCAAGGCGGAAGCATGATGATGAGCGGCGGTAATGGTGGGCGCGGCTATCATCAAGGCTCGAAGGTGCGTGCCTCAGAAATGCCATCGCCCGCGCCGCGCGGACACTTTCTTCATTTCTTCGGAGCTTCAGATCGTGAAGTGTTAGAATCGGCCAGTCGTGAACCGAATGTTGGGCAAGTGCTTTCTCTGATGAACGGATTCGTCCAGCACGAGCTAGTGAATCAATCCAGTGCCCACATTTACCAAAGTCTTGATGGGGCGAGGACAGAGAGAGAAAAAATCCGCAGACTATACATCGCGATATTAAATCGCCCGCCAGCAGATGAGGAAATGTCGTGGATGTTAGAAGAAGTAAAAATACAAGGTGAAGCCGGCTACCGTAATATCGTATCTTCTCTGGTGATGTCCTCAGAATTTCTTTTCCTTCAATAATCTTTAAAACCCACTTTCCGACGATGAAATCTTTATTGAAAGCGGACGAACTCACTCGGCGTCAGTTCATGTCAAATGCGGCACGCGCCTACCTTGGCGTGAATCTTTTTCCCATGCTTGGAGGAACACTGGCCAGTGCTGCTCCGGCCAGTGTTGCCACTGGAAGCAAAGCGAAGCATGTGATCTATCTCTATATGGCAGGCGGCATGAGTCATGTGGATACCTTTGATCCAAAGCCGAAGAAGAAGGACATCATGGGAAAAACCGAAACCATCGCGACGAAGGCGGATGGGATCATGCTCGGCCATCATCTTCCGAAAACCGCGCAGGTGATGGATCAAGTATGCGTTATCAATTCACTCAATTCCACCCAAGGTGCTCACGAACAAGGTTCCTATATGATGCATACCAGTTATGCTCAACGTGGGACGATCCAGCATCCTTCGCTTGGCTCATGGGTTTTGAAACTGGGTGGGCGAATTCATCCTGAAATTCCAGGATTTATCGCGATCAATAGTTCGGCATCGACCACGGGTGGCGGTTTCTTCGGCGCAAAATATGCTGCGGCACCGATTGGCAACCCTGAGCAAGGACTGCAAGATTCCAAACGTGCCGACGACGTATCCGAGGAAAATTTCGCCCGCCGTTTATCGCTCGCAGATAAAATGAATCGCCAGTTTCACGGACGCTACCCCAATACCGATGTGAAAGCTTACGAGGAGCTTTATCGGGAAGCGATTTCACTGATGAATTCCAAGGATTTAAAAGCCTTCGACATCATGCAAGAACCGGAAGCGACAAGGAATCTTTACGGCTCGGGTCGCTTCGCTCAGGGTTGTCTTCTTGCTCGCCGTCTTGTTGAAAATGGAGTCCGATTCATTGAGGTCCAGTTACATGGATGGGACACACATTATGATAACTTTGCTGGAGTCTCAGCCTGCTGCAAAGAGTTCGACCAAGCTTATGCCGCGCTGATTACCGACTTGAAAAAGTGCGGAAAACTTCAGGACACGCTCGTCGTCGTCGCCACTGAATTTGGTCGCTCACCGGAATTCAACGTCGAGCACCAAGAGGGTCGAGACCATCACCCAGGAGCGTTTTCCTGCCTCCTTGCTGGCGGTGGGATCAAAGGCGGAATCAAGCATGGTGCGACCGATGCCACCGGGAGTAAGGTCAGCGAAGGACTCGTAACCGTCCAAGACTTCAATGCCACAATCGCTCACGCGCTAGGCTTGCCTCATGAGCTGGTCATCATGTCACCGACGAAACGTCCATTCAAAATCGCGGATCAAGGAGTTCCTGTTAGCGCAGTTTTTGGGTGAGAAGCCCTCCGCAGGCACTCCTCAAATTCTGCCTGCAGCCTTAATGTCGACATAGCGATTCGCCAGCGCCATGGCCAGCTCTTGTGCTGTGGAATCTAGGGTCAGCACTCCCAAGGCTCCCAAAGTGGCGAGGATTTCGCGGCGTTCTTGCACGTAGCGATCAGCCGCCAGAAACTTCAGCGCGGAAGAAAATGATTCCACGGGATCGGCGATTGCATCTTCCACCGTCCGTTCGCGCATACTGGCGAGCATCACCAGATGACGAGTTTTTAAAACCTGCAAGGCGGGCACCAGTTCCTTACCATCCTCGCCCCGTAAATTGGTGAGAAGAATCACCAACGAGCGCCGACGTTGGCGGGCCAAAAGCTGCTCCACGGCTCCGCTGAAATCGCTGGGCGCGGTGGTCGTCTGATAGTCGTAAAGATGATTGAGCAAAATCGGCATCGCGTGGGAGCCCTTTACTGGCGGTAACCAACGGTCGGTGCCGCCAAACGATTTCACGGCGACCTGATCGCCCTGCTTCAACGCGATGTGTGAGACGAGTAAGATGGCATTTAAAATATGATCAAACTGCGGTAAGTCGCCATCCAGTGCCCGCATCCGTCGGCCAGTATCTAGCAGAAAAACGATGGATTGATTTCGCTGTTCCTGATAGTCGCGGCTGATGAGCATTTGCCGGCGGGAAGAGGCTTTCCAGTCGATCTGCGCCAATGGATCCCCATCACGGTAATCGCGGAGCTGATGGAAATCTCGACTCGATCCCACACGAGGCCGCCGCACCATTCCCATCGGGTTTTCACGGTGTTGCATGGCCAGCAGCGCAAAGCGGATAACAGGCTCGTAGTTCGGATAGACCTTCACTGTTTCATGCGCCAAGTGCAGAGTTTTACGCACCCATAATCCTAGCAGAGAAAATTTCCTCACATGCACTGGCCCGAAAATGGCCTCACCTCGTGTGAACAAAGTCACGGGATGAAACACACGAATTTCGCGCCCCGGCGGGACTTCGCCCACCCATGGTAATGTCGGCGCGATGGCTCCCTGAGGGATGCCATCAAAGACTTCCACCTGGGCCGTAACGCCACTTCCATGGCGTAAAATCAAGCGAACTTCACCCGCTTCACCCAAGGCAAAACGTCCAGGTAACCGACGCTCGATTTCTAACGGTTTCCGAGTCCACGCGATGATCCCATCTAACAAAATCACCACTCCACAAGCTGCACCTAGCCACAGCCATGGCGTGATCAACCACGGCACGGCCACCGTGATCGCTGCAAGAAGCAGCCACGCCGAGGCAACGGCAAGTAGTCGAGAAGTCGGACTCATGCGGAATTATTGGCGCGGTGCGGGGACGCTCTCCACGATCGCTTGTAGCACATCATCCACGTCTTGCCCGCTGATTGCGATTTCTGGTGTGAGCTGCACGCGATGCCGCAACACGGGTAAAGCAGCCCGTTTGATGTCGTCCGGCGTCACAAATCCGCGACCCTCTAACGCGGCAAATGCCTTGCCGATTTTTACAAGACTGATGGCACCACGAGTGCCTGCACCGAGAGAAATCGAACGTGACTCGCGAGTCGCTTGAGCGATTGCCACCGCATAACTGACCACTTCTGGAACCGCTTGCACGGCCGCAGTTGCTTGTTGGGCCGCCACGATTTCCTCAGGACCACACACCACGGAGACACCGATGCTGGATGAGCCTGCACTTTCCCCAGATGCGCGAGTGACGATTTCACACTCCGCTTCCCGAAGTGGATAGTCGATGAGCACTTTCATGATGAATCGGTCGAGCTGCGCTTCTGGCAATGGATAAGTGCCTTCATGCTCGACTGGATTTTGCGTCGCCAGAGTCATGAATGGCGGACTGAGCTTCAAGGTCTCGCCATCAATGGTGACTTGTTGCTCTTGCATGACTTCTAACAACGCCGACTGAGTCTTGGCTGGGGCACGGTTGATTTCATCGGCCAGCAGAAGATTCGTGAAAACTGGACCTTGCCGCAGTTGGAACGTCTGGCTTTTCATGTCGAACAGGCGAAATCCAGTCACGTCGGATGGCATCAAATCAGGAGTGAATTGAATCCGGGCGGAAGCGCCACCGAAGGTCTTGGCCAGCGTGGTGACCAGATGGGTTTTCCCAAGGCCGGGTTTCCCTTCTAACAGCACATGCCCTCCTGCGAGTAAGGCGGCAAGAACTTGCTCAATCACCGTTTCTTGGCCGAGGATGACACTGCGAATTTGCTCACGCATTTGTTGCACTAAATCCGCCAAGGGATTGCGTGTTTGAATCGGGTCAGGACGTGGGGCGTAAGGATCTGAGTTCATCATCGTAGGTCAGTGGAGGACTTGGAGCAGTCGTTGGAGATCGGCAGTGGTGCGAGTGAGAAGGAAAGAATCGGGAGGTGAAACTTCTGCAAGAGCGCGGAAAACTCGCTCACGAGGTAAGTCCGCACGGTCTGCGAGAAATTGGAAAAAATCATCGTCTCGCCGACCCGCTCTCAGGCTGATCCGCTGGCCACGCTCAATAATCTGTGCCCGCAGCGGAGCGAGTAAGGCGACGGCACGATCCAGCCGCCATTGGAAGTCACCGAGTGCATCGAGATGATGATCGTATCCCCTCGGACCGGCTTGATCCGCCGCCGATTCGATCGGCCCGAAGCGACTGAAATTTTTCCATAGCCAAAGCAAAATGAGAACGCCAAGCCCGATCAGCACGGGCCACAAATATTTTTGAATCAGCCGCCATAATGAAAGCCCCGACCCGCGCATGAAACTGATATTTCCTTCGAAGTCTGAAGCTTGGATCAAGGCATCTAAGAAACCGGCATGTTCGTTTTCACCGATCCATCGGTTCCGGAAGAGCCGCCCATCGGTGAGGGCGGAGA
>JANORE010000623.1:0-10148 GCA_031415155.1 Akkermansiaceae bacterium
GTTCAATGCCCAATCCGCCAGCAGCCAAGAGTTTTTCTAATCCAAGGTGCATCCGGTAGCGCCAGTAAAAAGGCATGATTGCTGGCACGTTGATTCGTTCCATTTCCGGTTGCGGATGACGCAGTGCCTCATCCATGGCGAGCAGATCTTGCAGGGGAAAAATCGCCCACATCGCTGGCGATTCTAAGTGTTCGGAAATGATCTTGCAGGTAACTTTCCCGGATAGTTCTGATTCAGGAAATTCGATTCCTAGCATCTGCTGTGCAAATCGGGTGGTCGCCTTGGGGTCTTCTTTCCACCACGCCCGCAAGGTGGAAATGTCGTGCGTCGAGGGACTGACCACACTCATATAGGGTGCATTTTTCGGATGAAAAAATTCGCTCATTGAGGTCTTCGGCATTCGTTGAATCTCCAACGAGAGAATCCCCAACTCCTTTAGCACGTTTGGCACGCAATCCGGCACCATTCCGAGGTCCTCGCCGCAGAGTAGCATGGAGCTAGCCTTACGCATCGCAGGTAATTTCTCATACCCACGCGCTTGCCAAAAATCTTCCTGACGTCGGTAAAAATAATCCACATATATGTCTTCCAGACGTTGCCGCGTTTCAGCACCTAACTCCTGGTAAGAACTTGTCGTTTGCATCAGACAGCGTGGATGAAATTGTTTACCGTTCGAGTCCGGAACTTCGAAGAAAAGCACATTACTTACGCAATCGAATAGCATATCTTTGGTTTTCTCATCACTCACGGATTGAGTGATTTTTTGCTGAGTCGATACCGCTTCACGAAGTTGATAGAGGCCAGGGCAAACCGGATCGAGATAGTCTAGCTTTAGGCGGTGTCGCTCAGGACCGAAACGCTGTTTTAAAAACGCTTCGGAGAGATAGGGACGGCAAAATCGTTGGTGATCGTACTCAATCCCACGGTCTGCAAATTCATCGATATGAATCGGTAATGCGGGATCAAAATATCCCATGATTCCTTCCACTTGATCACTCGGCACCTGCCAGATTCGGAAAAAACCTAGGATATGATCTATCCGATACGCATCAAAATAACGACTCAATTGGGCAAATCGACACCGCCACCAAGCATAGCCATCTTGCTGCATCACTTCCCAGTTGTAAGTCGGAAATCCCCAGTTCTGGCCTTTCACCGCAAAGGCATCTGGCGGTGCTCCTGCCTGTGCATCCATCTTAAACAAATGCGGTGCAGACCATGCATCCACCGACTGACGGTCGATCCCGATGGGCAAATCCCCTTTCAAGGCAATTCCTCGTTCGCGCAAGTCCTCAACGGCACTCATCAATTGAAGATCGAGTTCACATTGCAACCAGAGGTGATAGGCAATTTCTAGCCGCTCGGGGTCATTGCTTACCCATAACTCATCCATTCGCTGACGATCAAAGATGGCCCACTCTTCCCAACACGTAAAATCAGCCGTGCCATAGTGATCACGTTTCACGCAAAATAAGGCATAAGGAATCGCCCACTCCCCGTGCGTTTTTACAAAATCTTTAAATCGATCGCCAGCGATGATCCTATCTTGATAGGCGTCAAAAATCTGCCGCGTTAATTTCCACTTCACGGCCATCACCGCTTCATAGTCCACTTGTTCTAGGCCATTTAAATGAATTCGAGCGATATGGAGTTCTTTTGAAAAATCATCGGGCATGACATCATTCAAATCATCAATCCTTAAGTAAAGCGGATGGAGCGCGAACACACTAATCGCCGAGTATGGATAAGAGTCCGTCCAATCATGTGCGGAGGTGGTGTCATTGATCGGTAGAATTTGAATTAACTTCAAGTTCATCCGACTCGCCCAGTCGGCCAATAACTTGAGATCCGCGAATTCACCCACTCCAAGACCCTGCTCACTGCGTAAAGAAAAGACTGGAATCGCCACTCCCGCGCCTTTGAAAAGCGCATCTTCACTACGCTGATAACATTCGTCATTTATCTGTGTCAGTTGTTGGGAAATGCCGCTACGAGAAGGGATGATTCGATTTCCACCAAGCTCGAGACTCACCGCGCGTTGATGATCCAGATCGAACAAACCATACTTATACTCGATGTCACCATCGACGGGTAGATGAATATTGGCTTGCCAGACATTCGGCGAGATTTCTTGGAGTGGAACGGCGGAACCCATATCCCAGTTTCCAAGCTCTTGGATATTTCCGATCAAGCACGGCACTTGCCCTACTGGCACTGCGGCCATACGAAGTTGAAATCGATCATTCGCGTTTTTGGAAACCTCTAGCTCTTGGAATGGTCCACGCACAGGCAATACGGCTTTAAAGACCTTCGTCTCAAAAGCATAGTCGATCGTACCCGCAGAACACCATGTATCTAATAAAAGCAAATGATCATATCGGATCGGCTCAACGTGGATCAGTCGTGGTGATTTCCATTCATCTAACTCGACTCCGTTTTCCTGCCGAAGCTGGTAATAATACTCCGTGGGTAAATTTTGAGTATCGAGAAAATCTAACGAAACTTCCCACTGCGCGTCATTGAGCCAGCGCATCGGGATGGACTCGATATGGTGATCCATCGAATAAACCAGCCACAGTGATTGACCGAGAACGGTGTGATAATTAAGACGAAAAGTAATCTTCATAGACGAAACTACCATTGTAGGAAAAGGCTAAACAAGCAGACGTCTTCATTGAAGCACAAAAAAGCCGACGTCGATGAATCGACGTCGGCCAGATGAGACAGATTGGGAATCAGTGGTTCGGAAACCCACCACCGCTCCGCAGCGGAGAGTGATTCTTAGCTCCGTTTGATTTTGATCACTTTGCTCAAGCTGACGTTTCCAGCCGCATCGGTGGCGAAAATCGTAATCGTGTTCTTGCCTTTCTTGAGGGCTGCTGTGATCTGCCAATTGGTCGTGCCAGTCGCGCTCTTGGGTGAGCCTTTACCGAATCGGTATTGGACTCGGGCAATCCCGCCTTGATCGCTCGCGGTTCCCTTGATGGTTACTTTCCCTTTTTTCGTGGATTTAGGAACTTTCCCGACATTCAGGATCGGCTTGATCGTGTCGCCCGATGAGGAACCCGCCACCGAGAAGCGCAGAACCCTTCTGTTTTGACTATCGCTTACCCAGACACCGCCTTTTGCATTATCCACAAAGACATGTTCGGGAAAGGAGAAGCCCTGACTATTTTGTGAAAACGCACCTTGGGTGTTATTATTCTGCACGTTACTGAAGAAATCTGGCTGACCTAGAACTCCATCGGCACCAGCACCATTTCCTTTGGTAGATGCATTATCAAAACGCAAAGCACGGGCATTATATTTGTCCGCCACCCATAGCGTATCATCTGTCGAGATTGAAAGACCCGAAGGCTGATTCATCTTAGTAGCTAACAGATCAATGCTGTTGGTCGTGAAATTAGGTTGGCCTAGCACGGCGGTTGCATTGGCGCCATTGGCTAGACCTGCCGCATTGTCGAAGCGCAAGACTCGGTGATTATCCCGATCTGAGACAAACAAGATTCCGCTGGATGAAACAGCCAAGGCATACGGCAGATCCATTTTGGACTGACTCAAGCCTTCAGGTCCACCACCGCCGCCTGTGTCGAGTGTCGTTTGGCCCAATACGCCATCCGCAGCCGCACCATTGGGTTTATTGGTGATATTATCGAACCTCAGAACCCGGTTGTTGCTGGCATCTGCGACCCAGAGACGGTCATTGCTATCCACCACCACATCGGTGGGACCAGCCATTCCCTGTGCATTGAATCTTTGGGTTCTTGTGGTGAAATCCGGCTGACCATAAACTCTCGTGGCTGCCGGGAAATTTCCGGAGGTATTTGCGTTGTCGAACCTTAAAACACGTCTGTTATTAATGTCTGCGATCCAAAGTCTTCCTTGGCTATCTACGAATATACCGATTGCCGCGAACCGATTTTCATTTGCAGTATCAATCGAAGTGCTCGACTCGAAATTTCCTTGGCCGAACACAGCTTCTGCGGCTGCGCCATTGGCGAGAGCATCCGCATTCGTAAATCGTAGCACGCGGAAGCCATCTGCCACAAAGACCTTGCGGGTCGTAGCATCGACAGCGACATCCCCTGTTAATGATTGCGTCAAATTACTCGCGCCTGTAGTCCCTGAGCTGCCACCACCGCGGAAATCCGTATCGCCCAGCACCAGATTGGCTGCGGAAAAGTTAGGGATGGATTTCGTGGATTGTGCCGCCGCTGAACCCGCAAACCACAAGGCTGCGATGCCTGTGATCAGGGCTGTGGTTTTGACTTGGCTGGGAGCTTGGCTCGCAAAAAGAAGCCCGAGGATTAATTGAACGGATTTGTTTTTCTTCATGGTTTGTATCGTTTTCAGATTCGAGAGGGAATTGATAATCCACTCATTTTCAGAATCAATCCGATTTTCACGTCAAATTTGGATCGGTCATTTCGATGAAAATTAGATTCGTCATCAAAAAGTGGTTCAAGAAGAGAATGTTCATTTGCTACGAATTTACGCCTTAAATGACTTGTGATTAGCGATGGATATACATGCCTCATGCCTGTGCAGAAGCACTTGCGAGAAAATGAATTTTCCTTCGCTGAGGCCGAGATTGGAGCCGAGGTAAGTTACAATGAATTAAGGCATCGTAATAAAACTTGACAGTCATTGATCCCGGTTAGATCAAGGCGTGGTTTGCTAAAACACTTCCGTAATTTTGCCATGCTTCTTTGCTGCCTGCAGCTTTGCGGTGGTCATTACGGCACATTCCAAGTCGTGGCTTGGGCAAGAATGCTGGTGGATTACTCGCAAAAGGACGGCCTACTCGAAGGCGCGGTGAAGACCTTCGATGGGGAACATCCTTGCGAGATGTGTAAGTGCATCGAAAAGGCAAAGAAGAGTGATTCTGAGAAGCCTGAGAATCGTTCAATCGTCGCCGCTAAATTGCTACCTCAATGGTTCATCGCGCCTGCTGGAATTTTTCTGGAAACACCTCGATTCCAGCAAACGGTAGTTATTTCCACGCCATGGACTGAGCGATGCGCTGAGTCGTTTGGAGCGAGTCCCCCTGTTCCGCCGCCACGAATCGGTCTGGCTTGATCGGAAAAAACG
This sequence comes from Akkermansiaceae bacterium, assembly GCA_031415155.1. Classification (GTDB taxonomy): domain Bacteria; phylum Verrucomicrobiota; class Verrucomicrobiia; order Verrucomicrobiales; family Akkermansiaceae; genus Luteolibacter. The sequence goes on from JANORE010000623.1 coordinate 5,092, forward strand.
CGGACTCATTGTGCCGCAGTTTTTTCGGGAATTTTTCGGACCATTTTAAGATCGCACACTTCGTGGTGCCATTTTAGCGAGGAACGATTGATTTCTTATCGGGGGAATTTCCACCTCCGAACTCGCGCCCGATTTCGGCCTTTGCTGATCGAGCGGAAGACTTCTTCCATGGCCCAGATGTGGCTATTTACGAATCTTGCACCCTTGTGATCGATGTATCGTTATTTCGTTTTTTTCACGCTCCTTTTTAATGCTTCAGCACAGCCAGCTCATTTTGAGGCGCGGCTCACGCGACCGATCGGCTTGACTCCGGATGGTAGGACTTTACTGGCTTTGAATACGCCAGATTCGTCACTTTCGCAGTTCGATGTCACGGATTCTAGTCAGCCGGTTCCGGTTTTATTGCGAGAAATCGCGGTGGGACTCGATCCGGTAAGTCTCAGGGCGAGGACGAATGATGAGGTGTGGGTGGTCAATGAGGTTTCGGACTCGGTTTCCGTGGTATCGCTCAGCACGGGAAATGTGATGGACACCCTTCAGGTCGGTGATGAGCCGGCGGATGTCTATTTTGCGGCGGGAAAGGCCTTTGTGAGTTGCGCTGGAAATCGCCAGTTGCGGGTCTTCGATGCCGTGAGCCGAGCGGCGCTGGGGACGATCTCTCTGCAAGGAATCGCACCGCGAGCGATGGTGGCCAGCGCGGATGGCAGTAAGCTATACGTGGCTTTTTTACTCTCCGGAAATGGCACCACGATTTTGCCGCGCGAGCTGGCTCCACCACCGCCAGCTCCGACGAATCCTGTTTTACCTGCTGCGCCACAGACGGCGCTCATCGTGCCTGCCAGTGACTCGCGTATCTCGTGGCAAGTGATGGATCATGACATCGCGGAAGTCGATACCAGCAGCTTGGCGGTGACTCGTTATTTGTCAGGAGTCGGCACGCATTTATTCGATCTTCAGCGGCATCCCAACTCGGGCGAGCTATGGATTCCCAATAGTGAATCTCTGAATCTCACGCGATTCGAACCAGATTTAAAAGGGCAGCTTTCCATTCACCGCCTCAGTCGTGTTGCCGCCACGGGGACGGCCAGTCCGCTGCATTTTGACCTGAATCCAGGCATCGCCCGAGCGACTTCGCCGCAGCCAGCATCGATTTCTCTCTCTCTGGCGCAGCCGACGGGCGTGGTTTTTAACTCGGACGGCAGCCGGGCTTGGACAGCGGCTTTTAACTCAGACCGCGTCGCGGAAATCAATACCAGCGACGGTAATATCGTAGGCCGTATCGACGTTCGGACGGGGCCAGTCTCAAGTTCTGCGGCGATGCGTGGCCCGCGCGGACTCGTGATTTCTGCGGACGGCGGGCGCTTGTTTGTTTTAAATAAACTATCCAACTCGATCAGCGTCGTGGGTACGGCGAGCCGCAGTGTCCTCGCGGAAATTCCGACTGGCAGTCACGATCCGACCCCGCAAACGATTCGGCAAGGTAGAGGATTTCTATTCGATGCGCGGCTTTCGGGGAACGGGACGATTTCCTGCGCCACTTGCCATCTGGATGCGGACCGGGATGGACTGGCCTGGGATCTAGGTGATCCGAATGGGACGATGGTCACGGTTCCGGGGGCCGCGCTATCCGCCCACCGTTTCACCGTGTCGCCCCGGGAAATGCACCCGATGAAGGGGCCGATGGTGACGCAGACTCTGCGAGGACTCGCGACAAATACCAGCACCGTGACTCACTCACCCACGGCGACGGTCACGAAATTCCATTGGCGTGGAGACAAGCCATCGATCCAGAGTTTTAACGCCACTTTCGCGGACTTGATGGGGGGAAACCCGATCGGCACGGCAGATATGGATGCGCTCGCGGCATACTTATTGACGATCCGCCACCACCCCAATCCGAATCGCAACTTGGACCGCAGCTTGCCCGTTTCCCTGAACGGGGGAAATGCGGTGGCTGGCCGTGCGCTTTTCAACGATCACCTCACCAGTCATTGTATTTCTTGCCACGCGGTGCCCGGCGGCACCGACCAAAACATCGACCTCAAGCGCGAAGTCAACGGAACGCAGGAAATGAAAAATCCGTCGTTGCGGACGGTCTATCAACGCGCAGATCTTTTCAATCCTGTGACAGGTCAGGCGTCGCTTGCGGGCTTCGGCCTTGGTTCGGATGGTGTTGGTTCCGCGCTGCCGCTGCCCCATTTTTACCAACTGGATAACCTGAGCACGGTCCAGCAGATCGCGGATTTGAAGGCGTTTCTATTGTGCTTCGATACCGGGACCGCGCCTGTGGTGGGCCGCTCAGTGACCTTTCTCCCCTCACAGGCGGCGGCTTCCAGTGCAGTGCTAAGTTTGCTGGAATCTCAAGCACTAGCAGCCGCTTGCGATCTGGTGGTCCGGGTAAAAATCGCGGGATTTTCCCGGCGTTTCCGCTTTCAGCCCACCTCGGGAAAATATCTGAGCGACCGGGCAAATGAAGCTGCGATCACCTCGGCGGCACTCATCGGCCGTGCGGATTCACAGCCGATGACTTTTCTGGGCGTGGCGACGGGTGATGGCGCTCGCCTGGGCGGCGACCATGATCTGGATGGAATTCTGGACGGTGACGAGCCGCTACCAAGCTTGCAAATCCGATCCTCGGTCCAGCTCCACCAGCTTTCATGGCCTAGCAGTGCTAGCGATTGGTTCCCGCAATCCGCCACCCATCCGGCGGGACCATGGCAGACATGGACAGCCCCCATTTCTCAAGGCGGTAATTTTTTCCAAGCGGACAGCCCACTTCCCGCCGATCCGGTCCGGTTCTTTCGCCTGAAAAGCACCCGCAAATGAACATTTTCTCTAACCTGTAATATATGAAAACAAAACACATCGTCATCATCGCCCTCCTCGCTGCACCGTCCATGCAGGCAGCCAGCATTCAACAAGCCGACCCAGCCGCAGGTGGGATTGGCTATGTCTGGTCCGTCACTCTAAATGGCTCGGACTCGATTCTGACCCCCGACCTCGCAATCGCCAATGTCGGAGCCTGGTCGTGGGAAGATCAAGGGCTTTTCGGCCTTGGTGAGCCTACACGAGGCTGGACGCACACTTCCAACTGGGCGGCCATCGAGCTCACTTCCGCTGCTTATTTCACGCTTTCTTTAGCAGGAAATACGAACATCCCGCTGGTCGCTGGTGGCTTCCGTCCGGCAGATCATTTTTTCCCCTCGTTCTCGATTTACTCCGGCTGGGATAATGACGCGATGTCAGATGCGGTAGCCGCCTCACTGGGCCTAGAGAGTGGTGATAACGACAGCCACACTTACAACAATCGTGGCGACATCGACTGGGCCGAAGATCTCACCTTCCTCGGCAAGGTGGAAAATTCCACCCTCTCCTCGGTCCAAGGCACTTGGCTGCTGCCCGCCGGAAAATATAGCATCGCGATGGGCAGTAATGCCTCCGCCTCACTCGCGCCGCCGCGCCAAGGATACGTCGCATCTTTCAGCGCCAGTCCGATTCCTGAGCCTAGCAGCTCTGGCCTCGCCGTCCTTGCTCTGGCTGGAATGATCCTCCGCCGTCGTCGTTGATTTTCATCCGGATTTTTTCCTCATCTTATGAAGTTCATTAAACTTTTATTATTTTTCCCATCCGTCGCTCTGGCCCACCACGGGAAAGACTTTTTCGTCACTTTGGATACCGCCGTGCCTGCGGCATTTCATCCCGTGGTTTTTAGCTCCTTGGAATGGTCGAAGACTGGCTCGGAGGATGAAATCGGCTTCGAGTCCGGCTTTCTACTCGGCCTAGCGCCGGGATTCGCGATGGGGGCTGCGGTGGAGATTGAAAATGACGGCAGCGATTTGCGGTACGCCTCAACCAGCCCGCTACTGCAATATAAAATTCCGACAGGTGATTTCCCGGTTTCTTTTGGCATCTCGGTTCGTCATTCCTTCGCAAATGGAACTTCCGGCGGCCATGATCATGGTAAGCACAAGCATGGTGGCGGAGGTGGTAGCGGCGATAGTGAACACGAAGGCGAACACGGTGGTGATGAAGGAACGTCTGCTCCTCCTCAAGAAGGACCGCCCCCGCCGGGAGAATCACCTGTTGAGCCACCCCATGATCACGGCAGCCACGACCATGAAAAGCCAGCCACGGGTGGCGGCGTCGATCTAGGGCCGGATGCGCTGAGTAGCCCCTTGAAATTTGGAAAAAACCGCCGGACTCAGAGCGCAGATCATGCCCATTCCGAAGATGAAGACTCTGAAGATTCGCATGAAGGCATCCACCGTCACGGTGAAAGCTATACCGAAGTCCGGCTACTGGCAGAAACCCAGCTGGCGCCGAAAACGAGTCTGGTCACCAACTTCATCAGCGTTTTACCGGATGACGGCGGCATCTACTTCGGCTATGCCCTCGGCGTGCGCCAGAAAGTCACCGAGACTTTCTCGCTCGGCCTAGAAGCCATCGGTGATTTTTCCGATCATGGCGAACACGAGATCGTCGGTGGACTCTACTTTTACCCGACTCATCACTGTGCCTTGCGGCTCGGTGCTGGCACGGGGATCGGCCCGATTTCCAGTGATTTCTCGCTCCATTCAGGGATCACTTTCGAGTTCTAGAAATCCATGGCAAGGCTCAAGCAAGCGTGTGGTGGATTTCTCATTTACCCCGACTTCTGCTAGGGTATGTCTATCAGGTAGAAGCGGTGGGTACTGGCAAGGTGAGATTCCTCCGGGTCCCAGCAGCAGAGTCATGCCGCATGCCTGCACGTATCCACTGCAAGTTTGCACGTATCCACTGCAAGCTGGCACGTATCCACTGCAAGCTGGCACGTATTTTCCGCAAGCCTGCACGTATTCTCCGCAAGTCTGCGTAAATCCACCGCAAGCCTCATCCCCTTTTCGCCTCCTTGCGCGGATCCTCCGCGAGCTTGCACCAGCCCTCCGCAAGCCTGCAGCCCTCCTTGCACCGTTGCAGAATCATTCCGCAGGCCTGCGCGAAACTTCCGCAAGTTTACCGCCCCCGCCGCAAGCTTGCACCCACCCGCTGCAATTGGAAATCCAGCCCTCAAATCACCG